>JAFGDR010000031.1 GCA_016932035.1 Candidatus Cloacimonadota bacterium | reverse complement strand
GCAACAACAACCTGTGGATTCATCTCAAAAATCGATTTAAAATATTGAAGAGATTCTTTGTAAAAAGTATGATTTGAAGAGAATTCAAGATCACCTAAGTACTGGCTGCCAAGAAATATATTCTCTTTTGTTAGCCCAAACGAACCCTTCATATCAGCACCTGCAGCAAATATCTGCGGTTTGCCGAATCTCTTTTCTATATTGATCGGTTTTGGTATAAATCCACGAGCTTTTCGTATCAATATATTCTGATCATGTGCAAAGGTTACGATCGAGTCATCGATCCTGTTGAATATTTCTCTATTGTATGAAAGGTAATAAGGTGTTATATGAAAAAGTCTCTCATATGCACTATCGTCTTTGTTTTCCAGCGCTTCTTCTGAAATGTTCCCGCTTGTAAAGATAAGGATTCGAAAATGCTTAAAAAGAAGATAATGAAGAGGTGTGTACGGAAGCATAAAACCCTGATCCTTCACACCGGGAGCAACATGTTCAAGCTGTTCATTTTTTTTCTTGAGTAACACGATCGGTTTCTGTTGACCGGTCAGCATTCGTTCTTCGGCTTCGCTTACCATACAGTATTCTTTAACCGTCTCGATATCCCGTGCCATGAGTGCAAATGGTTTATTTGGTCTGTACTTGCGCTTTCTCAACTTATCAACTGTCTCTTGCTGTAAAGTAGTGCAAACAAGGTGATAACCTCCAATTCCTTTTATTGCAACGATTTCGCCCGATTGTAATAACGATATTGTTTTATCCAGTGCCTGCTCTCTTTGAGCAATGATTGTTTGTTCATCATCGATGATCTCTATCAGTCTAAGCTCGGGACCGCATTTTGGACAGGCATTGGGCTGTGCGTGAAAACGTCTATCTGTAACGGTTGTATACTCCCTGTTGCAGTGATCACACATAACGAATTTCTTCATGGTTGTGTTTTTTCTATCATAAGGAATGGCTTGTATGATCGAAAATCGTGGACCGCAATTCGTGCAATTAGTAAATGGGTACTGATAATGCCTGTCATTCTTATCAAGAATCTCCTGCGCGCAAACCTCGCATGTTGCAATATCCGGTGGAATAAGTGCTGATACCTCACCCTTTTTCTTGCTGGGAGAAATATCAAATGTGTTAAATACATCTTCGGTTTCACCAAATGTTATCGAATGGGTAAGTATCGTAGAAACGTCCGGAGCAGCGTTCAATAGGTCATCAAGAAATTTTTGTATCGTATTTTTTGAAGCCTGAGATATGATCTTCACTCCGAATTCCCTGTTTTCAACAAATCCTTTAATATTGTGCTTCAATGCTGTCCTTTTTACGAAAGGACGGAATCCAACGCCCTGAACAATGCCGGTTAGGATTATCTCAGCATACTGCATGTTGTATTAAACCTATAAGTTCATCGGCACTTTTTTTTACATTCTCTGACATATTTTGAGAGTGTGAAGATTTTACAATACAGATTCCGATAACATAAATCACTGCTTTTGAAAATTTATGTATATATGATATTATCAATCCATGTGAGCTTGTATGAGTTGATGTAGCAAATGTACTGATCTCTTCTTCATCTAATATCTTCACATCACCTTCTCTTTGGGAGAATCTGCATGCATCGAAAAAGATAATTGTATCGAGACCAGTTGATGTAAGGATATTCAAATAATTCTCAGGAGTTGTTTCTGCGATCAGATATGTAAGTTTTTTTTTTTACATTTCTTCTGCAGATTGTCGACAATATAGAGTCCCACAGCATCATCGCCGCGTTGATAATTTCCCAGCCCTACGCAAAGGGTATTTTTATTTTTGATTGAAGAAAATAGATTTTTCAACTCATCAGAAAGCATCTTCGACAACAACCTGGTGCCTACAGCGTGGACACATTAACTTATAATAATCTTCTCTTCTGATTTTATCTTTCTTTATGTGCGCTTCCGGAAGATCCTGATAGCGAAGTTGAATGAAAGCAAGAAGATTTGGATTTCCATACGCTTTTGGACCCATCTTTTCAATAAGCCAGTTCATGTGATCTTCAGTTGCGATTTTTGTTCCACAGATCGGGCAGACAATGAGTTTCTTCTCAATACTCATCATATCGGCTTCCCACGCAGGACTGAAAGTAGCTGTTATATATTCATTAGAGAGCTTTATTCCCTTTTTAGTAATACAGTGTTCTTCACATTGCCCACATCGAATACAATTCGTATAACTCACCTGCATAATGCGTTTGCCTTCTTCAGGTTCGTCGATCATTTTGATTGCACCGGCAGGGCATACCTGGGCGCAAGCTCCGCATCCAACGCATTCATCTTCATTATATATTGGATTACCTTTGAACTGCTTAACGGGTTCATAGGGTTTTTTTGTAAAAGGATATTTGCTTGTGATTGGTTTAGAAAAAAGTGAGACGATTGCTTCGCCTAATTCTCGAAGTTTTGGAATAATCATTTCTGTTCCTCATTCTTGTCTTTATCCTGACGATACAGGTCGATGATTGTCTTATCAGTCATTTTGATCCCTGCTTTATGAGCTGCTTTGGCAATAGCATGGGCAGAAACAGGCGATGTAAGAAGTATAAAGATTGCACAGAGAAGCGCTTTAAATCCCATTGCAGTAAATCCTGAATATACCAATACACCAATAAGAATTCCAGCAGAGCCGAAGGTAACGCTTTTCGTTGCAGCCTGAAGCCTGTTATACACATCAGGAAGACGAACCAGACCCAGTACCCCAAAAAGATCGAACAAAATACCACCGCAAATAATAATATAACCAATTATCTGATTGATTGCAAGATCATGCATCGAGGGACCTCCCTTCTAAGAACTTTGCAAGAGCCATGGCTCCAATAAAGCTTTGAAGACCCCATGCAATACCGATGTCTATAAAATATGAACGCTCAAGGGCAATTGCCAGGATCGCACAGATTCCAATGATCAAAATACCCAGAATATCAATCGCTACGATACGGTCTGCCACCGACGGTCCTTTCACCACACGGATTAGTATGAACAGCGAACAGAAAAGAAGTACATTGATCAGCTTATAGTTAAAGGGAATCTCTGGAAATACTACAAAATTTATAACAAAGAATGCACCTATTATAAGTAAACCGATAAACCATCTAAAAACTCTCATTCAAATATCTCCTCGAGTAGTTTTTCAAAACGACCACCCACATCTTTTGTCGTCTGCTCTATATCGGTAGATTTGACATCGATCCAATGAACATACAGAACCTGATCATCAACATCGATATCTACCGTTAGTGTTCCGGGAGTTAAGGTAATCGAGTTGGCAAGCATGGTGAGTGCAGAGTCTCTTTTTAACTTTGTTTTCACCTTTACAATACCTGGCTTAATCGGAAGAAGAGGATGAATAACAATGTATGCAACGTGGAAATTTGCCTTGATCAACTCCCAAAAGAATTTCACCAGGTATTCAAGTGTATACCAAACTCTTTTCAAACGAAATTTTCGTTCAGTAATGATGAGCATCTCACCGGCAAATATCGCGGTAAGCAATGCCATTACTATACCCACAACCAGGGATGGAATACTGAAGACCATTGTTATCAATATCCAAACTAAAATCGAAAGAATAAAGACAACGATCCTGCTTTTTGTTTCTACCTTCATTTGACACTCCCATTATCAAGATAGGGCTCGACTTTGTCGATATATGAAGTCTTTCCCATAACGGTATCCACTATGGGATTGAGATAATTTTTTCTTATCGAAGGGATCATAACAGCAGAGCTGATAAGGCACAGGGCAGCGAGGATGATCATCGCAGTTTTCATAGCAAAAGGAACTTTTTCCAGAACCTTTGCAGAACCCTTCTTGCCATAGAATGCATGCTTCTGCACTTTTAGGAAATAAGCAAGAGTTACAATACTCACTAAAGCGGCAATAATACCAATAATGACCTGACCTGCTGCGATACATGCAATGATGATTATCAGTTTGCTGAAGAATCCATTAAATGGAGGAATTCCTGAGATTGAAAGCGTGCCGATCATTGTTGTTGATGACGTGACTTTCATCTCTTTTGACAACCCACCAAGCTGTCTGAGATCTCGGGTACCTGTTGCATATTCGACCGAACCACTATCCAAAAAGAGCAAGGATTTGAAGATTGCATGATAGAATAAATGTAGCACACCGCCGAGTATTCCAAGAGGAGTTCCCAATGCAAAACCAATTATAACATAACCAATCTGACTGATACTGCTGAATCCAAGCAATCGTTTAAAATCCCATTGCACAACAGAGAGGAATCCTCCTATAACTATTGATAGAACACCCAGTAACATCAGTATCTGAAGCACAACGGTTGGTGCACCAAATACATTGAAAAATATTCGTACGATTGCATAGACACCCAGAGTTTTTATCAACACGCCGGAAAGCATCGCAGAGATAGGGGCAGGAGCTGATGGATGAGCATCAGGCAGCCATGCATGGAACGGTACAAGCGCTGTCTTTAAACCAAAACCAGCAATAAATAATCCGTATACGAGGAAGATGAGCTTCGGAGTCCCTACACTTCTTAAGTGGAGACCAACATCAGCCATGGTCAACGTAGAGGTATAGCTATATAATATGCCGATACCAAAGAGAATCATTGTCGAGGTGATCGCGCCCATGGTGGCATATTTGAATGCTGCTTCCAATTCCTCAGACTCTGTTCCAAATGCAACAAGGGCATATGCAGAGTAGAGTGAGATTTCCATAAATACATAGAGATTGAAGAAGTCTCCGCTGAGGATCACACCATTCATGCCTGTTACCATGAGCATAAAGAGTGCAAAGAAATTCCATTTCCCGTTAAAGTGATTGATGTACTGGATCGCATAAAAAGCAGAGAGAAATGCAACAAGATTCACAACGATAAGCATAAATGCAGAAAGATTATCCAGGATCAAAGCAATAGTAAAAGGTATCTTCCAGCCGCTTGTATTATTGAGGATCATACCTCCGTTAGCAGGAAGCTTGAAGAACGCAACAAAGGCAACAATCAATATCCACGCAGTGGCAGCAAGAGTAAAGACAGCAGCAATATTTTCTTTTCTACGAGCAAAAAGAACAATCAGAAACGCAGCAAGGAGTGGAACGAAAATAAACTGTGATAATATCATCCTTGTAATCTCCTGATCTTCGTAATATCAAAGGTATCATATTTTTGATAGATCCTGATCGCAAGGGCAGCCATAAGAGCTGTAATACCAAGCTCGATCACGATCGAGGTTAGAACAAGCGCTTGAGGAATAGGATCGACCATCATGCTTGCAGGAATGTTGAGTCCTTCTTTTAGGATGGGAACAAGAGCTCCTGTCCTGTATGCAAGTAGCACGAGGAAAAGATTCACGGAATAACCCATGATACCGATTGCAAGTATTATTTTAATCAGATCTCTCTTTGTGATCGCACCGTATATACCGACCAAAAAGAGGAAAAAGCACATTATATATAATATCATTGTCTTATCCTTCCTTGGGTTTGAAACTTGCAAGGTAATAGAACACGAGATACAGACCCATACCTACCTTCACACAAATGAAGATATTCAGCATCGGAATGTATCCAGCACTTATGAGAGTATAAAGCTTGCCAATGCCCATGAAATTTGCGAGGAAACTTCCTAATATATACAAACCGGCAATACCGGTCAGCACAAAAAGGATTGCGGCAATTGCTTCGAGACTATGCATCGCAAATTTATTAACGCGTTCCAACACGAAATTCTTTCCGTATGCAAGGGTCAGGTGGACATAAGAAAGCGCTATAATCACTCCACCTGCAAAACCACCACCGGGTGAAAGGTGACCATGAATAACGATGTACAAACCGTATAAGAAGATCAACCAGACAGTGAAACGTGTAATTGTCTTAACAATTACAGACATTCCTTCTTTGGGAAAACTATTCTGCATGTCTTTTCTTCCTCCCTTGTTTGCGCAATATGGTAAAGGCACCTAAAATCGCTGTGAAAAGCACGGTGACTTCACCGAGGGTATCATATATTCTGTAGTTTAGAATAACGGAGGTGACGATATTCTGAGAACCGGTTTCCACACCTGCTCGAGCCAGGTATCGTTCAGCAACACGCACGATGGGTTTGCCAAAGGAAGGCAGATCTTTAAAAGCAAATATGCTCAAGACGAAAATGCTGATCAGGATAACTATTGCAATGATCGTTTCCGGCACATCTCTTTTCAGTGCACGAACCTCGATCGAACGTTTTGCAAAAGCCCGGATCAAGATTATAACACAAAGAATTTCGAACACGAACTGAACGAGTGCAAGGTCCGGTGCTCCTAAGAAGAGGAATGCCAAGGACAAACCCAGTCCGACCACACCAATCGTGATGATCGAAGAGAGAATGTTCTTTATTTCCAGACTTGCAATCGAACCGATTATCATGAATCCTAAAATAAAGTACAACCAAACATCAACTGGCACTTAAGCCTCCTTACAACTAAATTGCACTTAACAAAATTATGGTGACGATCACCAGACCGGCGAGTGTCCATATCGCATAGGTGTGTAATAAACCAGAATGCAACTTATGGAAGACATCGCCAAGCCACAGGGAAAACACTGTTCCCCATTTATAAATATCAAAATATTTCTTATTTGCCCACTCGTAGATCTTCTTGAACGGTCTCATATTCGAGATTTCCTGATAGAACTCAACACCGGTGATACGATTCGCTTCAGTCGTGGGATAGGTACCGACATATTCATCATCAAAACGGATTTTCTTGAAGACAAGATAGATGATCAGACCAAGAAGGATTGATGCGGCAAAGAAGTAGAGAATGACCTTTGAACTGTAAAACCCCAAAAGGAATGTTTTAATCGTTCCCGTGCCAATAATGGGAAGCAAGAACATCTTTACTGGAATTGCAAATACAAGCACACCAAAGATCACACAGAGTGCTCCAAGCAACAGATTTGCGATCCAGTTATTAAAGCTGATCTCCTTAACAGCGTCATATTTCTTTGGCAATTTGCTGAGGAAGATCGCATGTATAAATTTGATAAAACTTGCGAGAGTAAGAGCACTTCCGAACACTGCGAGAACGAAACAAAGGTTTAACACGATCTGCCAGATCGAACCATGCTTTGATGCAGTTTCCAGAACACTCTGGTAAACCATCCATTTCGAGAAGAATCCATTCAAGGGTGGAATTCCCGATATTGAAAGGGCACCGATCAATGCTGCCACAAATGTGAGGGGCATCTTTCGTGCAAGACCGCCGAGATTGTCGAGTTCGGAAGTTCCCGTTCTTTTCTCCACAGATCCAAGTGAAAGGAATAAACTTGATTTATAGATTGCATTATTCAGCATGTGGAAGAGTCCACCGATAATACCAATTGGATTCCCTGTTCCAATACCAAGTACCATATATCCAACCTGGCTGACAGCATGGTATCCGAGAAGTTTTCGACCATTATGTTGAACAAGGGCCATCATAACAGCAAAGATTATCGTTAAGGCACCCAGTATCATAATGATCGCTTGTATTACAAACGGATAGGCAAAGAAATTCATCATAATTCGTGCAAAAAGGTAAATTCCCAGAAGCTTATCCATTGCCGCTGGAAGTTCTGCAACTGCTTCGATAGGGGCATCTTTAGCATAATCAGGTAGCCACGTATGCATCGGGAATGCACCTGCTTTGGCAAATGAAGCAAGAAGTAAACAGAAAAATGCCACATAGGTCATCACGCTGGACAGTGTTATCTTGCCCATATAAAGGTTTGGATTCTTGGTCATTACAAACATAATGACCATACCAAAAAGCAGCAGCACATCTGATGTTCCAATAATAATGAATGCTTTCCTTGAGCTATCGGCACTCTTAGGTGAATTTAAAATTCCAAACAGGTATACAAGTGCTCCGGAGAGTCCCCAGAAAATAATGAATGCGATCATATTTGCGCTCAGGGCAACACCATTACAGAAACTTACCGTCAATGCAAAGAGAAGGAAGAATTTTCCCTCATAGTCTTTTTTCACATTCTTGAGGCAATAGATCAGAATGATCAAACTGAGAATATTAATGAACAGGAGTATGAATCGTGAAAGTTGGTCAGTGAGGAAAATATTTGCTCCGAACATTCCAAAGCTGAGTGCTTCTGCACTGAAAACCTTAATGCTGAGAATAAGCGTCCATATTACAGAAGCGAGGGTGAGTAGCTTTTTGATGATCGTCGGTACAAATAGACTGATAATGGTTGCAATTATCGGGATAACGACAAGCAAAAATAGATAATTATTCCACATTTATATACCCTTTCTTGAATTCCTAATCTTCAAAAATTCGATCGATGGGTGTTTTCTCGCTTCCTACTATGTCACTTTTGAGTTGTGTGGTCTTTTGGCGAGACATGGTTAATAGATTATGTTCTAATTTCTTATTATTTTTATCAATAACTCGGATGCTGCGCTCGGTACAACAGTAGCATGGGTCAACAGCTGCAAGTGTGATAAGAGCATCTGCAAGCGGAATGCCAACACACGAAGCTTTGTAGGTTGGAATATTTGAGAAACTTGGAGCACGAACTTTATGACGAAGTGGACGATTTGAGCCATCACTTCTAATATAATGAAATACTTCTCCGCGTGGTGCTTCGTATCTTCCGCAACCTTCTCCGGGCGAAATATGTTTTACTTTATTGATATATTCACCACCAATCTTTGGAAATGCGTCAAGACATTGTCTGATAATTTTCACAGATTCAATAATCTCAAGTACACGAACAACTAATTTATCATAAACGTCCCCGTTCGGTAAAACGATAACATCAAAATCTACAAGATCATATTCAAGAGGATCATCTCGTCTGACGTCTATATCAACATCAGATGCACGAGCTGTAGGACCAATAGCACAGTAATTTATAGCATCTTCTTTGGTCAGCACTCCGACACCTTTAAGACGTGAGCGAAGTACCGGATCATCTTGTGCTGCGCCTGCTATCATAAGCATCTTCTTTTCGATCATATCAAGAATTGGATGTATCTCAGGGATCAGATCATTATCAAAATCTCTCCCGACACCACCGACACGGAACATCGCATAGTGATTTCTATTACCCGACACTTTTTCGAATATTTGCAAAACGGGTTCGCGATATTTCCATGCCCACATCCAAAGGGTATCGTATCCAATGAAATGTCCAGCAAGCCCGAGCCAGAGCAGATGGCTGTGGATTCGTTCCATCTCTCCGATAAAAATTCGTATATATTGCGCACGTTCTGGTATTTCGACATTATCGATGTCTTCCATAGCATGGACTGCTGCGAATGGATGGGAGGTCGAACAAATTCCACAAATTCTTTCTACAAGGAAGATCGATTGGGTAAAGGATTTGGTTTCAGAGATCTTTTCATGACCCCTGTGCATCCAGCCGGTTTCCATTTCAATATCAACAACTTTTTCACCTTCGACTTTTATATCAAAGAATTCCGCTTCTTCCAACAATGGATGAAAAGGTCCTAAAGGAATTCTGCATTTACTCATTACATGCTCCTCTGCATACCTGTTACTTCTCTATTGTTCGCTTGCGCTTAAAACGCATTGGATGGTCATCTTCACCGAAATGAGGGCTGTTGATTGTCAGCAATTTCTTCAGATCAGGATGTCCCTTGAACTTAATACCAAAAAGATCATACATTTCTCTCTCGATCCAGTTTGCACCAGCGATCATTGGTGCAATTGAATTGATCTCCGGATTTTCCAGACTCGTTTTTACACGCGGATTGTAATAAATCCCTGTTTTGTCATCAGAGAAATGATAGAGTACTTCCAATCCATCATACACCTCGGTTGCAGTACAGATCGAAAGCCTGCAGCCCATTGTATTGAAAAGATAGTCGGCGATCTCTATCAGGTCTTCGTTTTTTATGTTGAAGTAATTTCTTCTTGGTTTGCGGATGACTTTGGTCATCTTATCTTTAAATGTATCAAAAAATTCTGTGCCTTTGTCGCTCATTTTAACGTTCCTAATAATTTTACTATACCATCGATCATAGCTTCGGGTTTAGGAGGGCATCCCGGGACGTATGCATTGACCGGTATAACATTTTCAAGCGGTATTCCTGCTTTATTATAACTCGTTTTGAAGGTTGCGCCACCAGCAGTACAAGTTCCAATGCCAACAACAAAGAGCGGCTTTGCTGCTTGTTCATAGAGTTGCTTAATGCGAGGTGCAACTTTATAGGAAACAACACCCGTAACAAGAAGAACATCAGCATGACGGGCTGAACCGACAAGCTTAATACCAAAACGTTCGACGTCATATCCCGGTGTGATTAGATCAAGAATTTCGATGTCGCAGTTGTTACACGGGCTTGCACTGACGTGAAATACCCAAATCGATTTTTTAATAATTTTATTATAGAAAGCCATAATTTACACTCCTATGATTGCCAGAATTACGGCGATAAGAGCAAGGGGGCTTGCCCATTTCCAGAAGAAATTTATTGCATAATCGATACGAACGCGAGGATTTGTATTCCTGATAAGTATCATCAGTACTACTACAAGCAGATATTTTCCAATTCCAGCCATAATGGTTCCAAAAGAAGCAAAACTCATGCCACCCCAGAAAAGGATAACGAGTAGCATTGGAAGGAACACATACATCATATAATGTGCAAGTTTCCAGAACGCAAGCAATGGACCGGAATACTCCATGAGCGGTCCTTCGACGATCTCTGTTTCAGCTTCTGCGATATCAAAAGGAACCATGCCCATCTTTGCCTGTAGGCAAATGATGCCAACGATAAAAGCGATAATGCCAGAAGCGCTACCGATGATCATACCGTTTACGTTTTGATATGCTAAAATTTGTGAAAGGTTGATTTTATATCCTGCATGGATGATCGGAACGAGGATCACCAGAACGAATGCAAGTTCATCCGAGATGAGCATCTTCATCTCACGTCCTGCCCCGATACTGGAATAGATGTTACCGGTAGACGATGCGCCAAGGATCATCGCAACAGAATATATCACCATCAGGTAGATGATAAAGAGAAGATCTCCGCCGATACCAATGCCGTAGAAGAAAGAAACCCCGACGATTGTTGATGATATGATAACTGATGCAAATGCAATGATTGGAGCAATAATAAAAATGAAATAGGGGGAATTCTTTATCAGTATGATCTCTTTACCCCACAATTTGAATATGTCATAAAAATTCTGAAAGAAAGGAGGACCAACGCGGAATTGAACTCGAGCACTGACTTTTCTTTCTATCCATCCTACGATGAGTCCGAATACGGATGCAAAGAGAAAGCCCGGGAACACGAGCAGATAGAACAAATATTTTAGCATATTATCTCCTGAACCTCATCATCCAATGCTATTTATTTTTTCCGACTTTATTTCGCCAGTGATGTGTCTTGACCACCATTCTGCTTCCAACAAGATAAATATTATTTTCAGGATCATCTTTGTCGATATCAACCATAGTAAGTGTTTCGTTAGGAGCGGTTTTTACACAAAGCGGGACATAGTTCGGATCAATTTCCAATTGATTTAAACAGAAATCACATTTCTGCGATATATAGTTAATGACTTCGGGAAAGATCGTACCAAAGGGACAGGCAAGCGTGCAGCTCTTACAACCCACACAACGCATATTATGACGTAAGATCATATTGGTTGGGCTGTGTTCAAGCGCATCCTTTGGGCATGCTTCGATACAAAAGGATTCTTTGCATTGGCGGCAATACGCACCAAATTCAGCAATTTCTACAATAGAGAATACACCGCGATTAGCTCCTTCGTGATACAAGTATTCACAATCAATGCATTCGAGACTTTCTTCTTTCAGAAGCTTAGGTATATCTACAAATAATCTTTTCATGATACTATCTTTCCTTTAATATGTATTAATCCCAGATTTTTTCTTCGTCTTTGATTTGTTCATACGTGAACACGGGACCATCTTTACAGGCATAATATTTACCCATCACACAATGTCTGCACTGCCCGAAACCGCAATACATTTTCTTCTCCATTGAGAGGTAGATATTTCCTTGTTTAAAACCTTTATCCAGCAAAGAGAAGGTTCCGAATTTCATCATGATAGGAGGTCCGCATACCACGGCAATGGCTTCTTTAGGATCAACCTTGATATCATCAAGTAGAATAGTTACAACACCAGTTTTCCCTTTCCAGATATCGCTTTCAGAACATTTATCAACAGTACATAGGTGGTGTATCTTTTCATGGCCTTTCCAATCTTTAATCTGATCTTTATAGATCATATCATCTGGTGTACGGGCACCAAAGCAAACTGTGATACTCTTATAATCATTAATATCATGTATCATTGTCTGGAGAAGACAACGAAGCGGAGCGAGTCCCACACCGCCACCAAGGAGGAGAACATCTTTGCCTTTGAAAATGTCGAGTGGGTATCCTTTTCCGTAAGGTCCGCGGATTCCCATCACATCACCTTTTTGAACCTTATGTATCTGGTTGGTGACAAATCCGGCATTCATTATGGTAACCCATATTTTTTCTTTCTCATAATGTGAGGATGAAGGCGTAAAAGGTGCTTCTCCAATTCCCGGCAATGAAAGTTCAATGAACTGACCAGTAGCAAATTCAAACGGTCTTTCCGGTTTGAGATAGAATGATTTGATCGTAGGGGATTCTTCGATGACGTCGAGCACATCAGCTTTTAATACTTCGTAGGGGTTCTTGTCTGGCAACCTAAACCTCCTGTAAACTTTGAATAACTTCTCGTAAATCGATTTCAGCAGGACAGGCAGAAATACATCTCCCGCATCCTGTGCATCCTAATTTATCGAAATTAAACTTCATAAAATTATGTTTGCATTGATAACGATTTCTAAATGTTTCCCATTTGTGTTCGCGTGGCGTTCCTCCACCTGCAACTTCTGCATATCCAACCAATTGGCAGGAGTCCCATGATCGAACTTTTTTGAATTCCTCATTTGTGCTTTCATCATTGAGGATAAGACAATAACAAGTCGGACAGATATTCGTACATGCACCGCATTGTACACATTCATTACATAATTCTTTCCATGTAGCAGCTTCTTTATTCTCTGTGATCACATCATAGTTTCTGTCAGGTGTAAAATCTGCATTGATGTCTCTGACCTTCTTGAGAACCTCTGCTCGATTTGCTTCACGGATCTCTTTATCATTATCAGTTACACTTGAGAGTGTACACACTTCTTTGAGTTTTTCTGCGAGTTCTTCCCCCTTCTTACTACCGATTGTTATGATATATTTATCATCGACAGGAGAAAGGTTAATATCGTAAAGCACTTCACCTTCTTTTTCTACAGGATAGGGATTATTATCGAGTAAAATGCAATGGCAGGTGGGAAGTGCCCCCGTGCAGTCACAACTTATAATGTATGAATTTTCTCTCCAGATTTTATAATTCGGCTCTACAAAATTATCTTTAAGTAGCGCATCATCAAGAACAGCAAGTCCCATAAGATCACAATTCTTTACGCCTGCGATTATTCTTTTCTTTGATTTTGCAGAGGGTGGCAGAACGGTTTCTGATGGCATATAAAAAAGTGCTCGTACAGGATCAACTGTGCGGTATTTATCGAGGACAAAATCTTTTTCAGGATCAAATTTTTTAAATACAAGGTCGTCAACTTCCCGCTCAGTTTTATGGGGGACATAAACCTCATATTCTGACTGTATTGAATTGAAAAATTTAATTAGATCGGATTTTGAAACGACCATGTGTGTCCTTTCTCATTCAAGCATTTAGGTCTAATCATTTAAATAATTTTATTTTTGAAGTAAGTTATTTGGTGGGTAAAACATTAGGGTATATTTTATGTGTCAAGTTTTTCCGAGAAAGATTCCTAAATTTATAATTCAACCATTTTAGCATGTGAAATTTTGATATTAATCATCAAAAATGATACTTTTTTTCCGCTTAATATTCCTAAACTCTCGTTATTTATAATTATCCAATTATTCATTGAAGTTCGATGTAGAAGATAGCTCTCATCTTTGTATCCTTGACAAACAGGATAGTGCTTAAAAATCTGACGCTAAATCAACATTTATATCGGAGGATTCTCTATGAACATCCCATTACTATGGATTGTCGCTCCTGCCGGTGCTATCATAGCTTTGATCTTTTCATTCGTTCTTTACAGGAATGTGAAAAAAGAAGATCCGGGTAATGAGCAGATGCAGAAGATCGCCAAATATGTACGGGAAGGCGCTTTTGCATATCTTAAGCAGCAGTATCGCGGAGTCGGAATATTTTTTATTATTGCATTCATCGTCTTTAACATTATGGCATGGGTGCTGAAAGTGCTCCACCCTCTTATACCATGGGCATTCTTGACTGGTGGATTTTTCAGCGGACTTGCAGGCTGGATTGGCATGAACACAGCAACTCTTGCATCAAACAGAACTGCTGAAGGTGCACGTCAGAGTCTGAATAAAGGTCTCACTATCGCATTCCGGGCAGGTGGTGTGATGGGTCTTGTGGTCGTTGGACTGGCACTTGTTGATATCTCTGCATGGTTCTTTGTACTTAATGCATTCAAGATGGACCTTCATACGATCACAGTCGTGATGCTTAGTTTCGGTATGGGTGCATCAACTCAAGCACTTTTTGCTCGTCTCGGTGGAGGTATTTATACAAAAGCTGCTGACGTGGGTGCTGACCTCGTTGGCAAAGTCGAAGCCGGTATTCCAGAAGACGATCCCCGTAATCCAGCGACCATTGCAGATAATGTGGGAGACAACGTCGGTGATGTGGCTGGTATGGGTGCAGACCTTTATGAATCTTATGCTGGTTCAATTCTTGCAACTGCCGCACTTGGTATGGCTGCTTTTACTCAGATTTCTTTGAGGATCCCGGCATTGCAGGATCTTGCGATCCGCTTTGTCACCGCACCGATGATACTTGCCGGTATCGGTGCATTTCTCTCTGTACTTGGCATTTATATGGTCTCAACCAAAGAAGATGCTACAACCAAAGACCTCATGTTCGCTTTGAACAAGGGCGTGTATGGAAGCTCAATACTCATCGCGATCGTTGCATTCTTTGTAACAAAATGGATGTTACCTCCCGAATATTCGCTTGGAGTCTTTTTTGCCATGGTCATAGGATTGCTTGCCGGTATTCTTATCGGGATATTCACCGAACGCTCTACATCATATAGCTACAAGCCAACAAAAGGAATAGCGGAACAGGCTGAATTTGGACCTGCAACCGTTATCATTGATGGACTTGCAGTTGGCATGAGATCGACAGGCGCACCGGTCATTATTATCGGCATTGGAATTCTTGCTGCGTTTGCTGTGAGTAAAGGTTTCAGTATTCCTGAAATGGGCTTGTACGGCATCGGATTCGGTGCAGTCGGCATGCTCTCCACACTCGGTGTAACACTCGCTATGGATGCCTTCGGTCCTATTGCTGACAATGCCGGTGGAAATGCAGAAATGTCCAAGCTTCCCAAAGAGGTTCGCGAACGCACCGATGCACTCGATTCTGTTGGTAACACAACTGCGGCAACCGGAAAAGGTTTCGCTATCGGCTCTGCAGCACTTACCGCAATGGCTTTGCTCGCTTCCTATCTTGAAGAAGTGCGAACCGGGTTGAAATTCGCAGGCGAAACAATGATCGCTGGCGTAGAATTGAGTAAAGCAACAATTGCCCATTTCGTTCAGCATTATAATATAACACTCATGAATCCTAAGATGCTGATCGGTCTTTTTATCGGAGCAATGGTCACATTTGTTTTTGCAGCACTGACCCTTAAAGCAGTTGGACGCGCAGCAGGCGATATGGTTGCTGAAGTCCGCAGACAGTTCAAAGAGCTTCCAGGTATTATGGAAGGCAAGACTGAACCCGAATATGCAAAATGTGTTCTTATCTCTACAAAAGGAGCTCAAAAAGAAATGGTTGCCCCTGCACTTCTTGGTATTCTTACTCCCATCTTTGTTGGTCTGTTACTCGGTGTTGCCGGTGTCATGGGCTTGCTTGCAGGTGGACTCACCACAGGTTTCACACTCGCGATCATGATGAACAATTCTGGCGGTGCGTGGGATAATGCAAAAAAATATGTCGAGATCGGTCATTATGGTGGAAAAGGTTCAGACGTTCACAAAGCATGTGTGGTTGGTGATACAGTTGGCGATCCATTCAAAGATACTGCCGGTCCTTCAATTAACATTCTCATCAAACTGATGAGCATGGTAAGTATTGTGTTCGCAGGAATGATCGTAGCGTTCTCCCCCGCAATTCAAAATTTCCTCGGTATTATGTAAAATCCAATAACCCTTAAATACATAGAGCACGGCGTCTAATGATACCGTGCTTTTTTTTCACCTTGCTCTTAAATCTCAACGCACAATTTATTAACCCAATTTCTGTAAAATATCCTTCGTTGGCTTATCTCTCTTACCTTCCTTGAAACTGATCGCATCGACCGGGCAGCTCTCAATGCAGGATGCACAGGAAAAACAATCGGGAATTATCTTCTTCTTTTTAATGATTGCTTCCATTACGCTTGAAGGACAACTTTTAATGCAGCTTCCGCATCCAATACATTTAGTATAATCAACCTTTATTTTGATGATGCTTATCTTTTCTGCAACCCATCCAATAAGACCGAAAGGGCAGAAAAAGTGACACCACGGACGATAAACGATCAATGATAAGCTGAACATGATCGCCGCAAAAATTATCCCGATAATACCAAGTGCAGACGGTTTGAATATCCTGAAGAGATCGATCGGCTCGATAATATCAAATGCCCAGACTAATGCAATGACCGCAAATACCAGAAAGAAAATTATCCGAATCGTGTTCGTGATCACAAATGGTATTTTAATCTTTGCGATAACAGGTCTCCCTTTTTTTTCTTTATTGATCCTGAAAATGAGATCCTGCAATGTCCCGAGCTGGCATCCCCACGAACAGATAAATTTGTTTGCAAGAATGACCATGAGCAACATAAGTGCAAGTGCGACTAATCTCGGCGGGAAGAGAACATGATATGCACCAAATAGAGCAAAGTTATCTTTGATCGTTCCCATGGGAGAAGGATCTGCGCTGAGTATGACGCCAAATATCATAACTGCAATAAAGTAGAACCAACTTCTGTTCTTTGTGCTGACATTTTTCTTTTTTATCATAATGAACATGAATATCAGGAACGCAAACCAGAGTGCGAATTTGATGACGATCTTTACCCAATTTTTTGATGCGTCCTCGGACTGTAATGCCATGGATTTTTGTATCTTTGATGCCGCCTGCTCGATAGAGAGATTAAAGTCCGAGAGTTTCTTTTGCATCTCTTCTTTTGCCTGAAGTCCGAAAGCATTTTTCAGTACAATATTTTCAAGCTTGTTTACTTTCCCGATTTCAGAAATCGTCATATTCTCATTGATGGCGATTTCAAGCGATTAATCTATCTTCTCAGACTTTCCCGACCACAATCGCACAGAAATAATTGATCCAACAACGACGATGAGTATGATCAGAAAAAATCGTAATCCTAAATTTATCTTATCTTTCATTATATCTCTCCTGAGATTTATTTCATTCTACATATTTTTTATAAAAATCTACAGTGCGCTGCATCGCTTCCTCGAAATGTGGGGGACCGATATTATGATCATACGAATTATAGATATAAAGCTCAACCGACTGCTGCGCAACTTCCAGATGTTGAGTAAAAGCTATCGACATTTCTACCGGCACAGACGGATCGTATCGTGCATGATGCAGCTGAACGGGTCCGCTTATCTTATGCAAATAAGCAACAGGTGAAATCGATTTCCAGAATTCATTCTCTAACGAATACGCACCGTATTCTCGTTCCAACCTTTCCATTTCATGCGCAATATATCCGCCTTTTCTCACCCATGGCGTCTTATCCTGGTATGTATAGAACATATCTTCGTATGTTCCGACCACTCCTCCCCAGATAACTCCTGCTCGTATGCGGTCATCGATGACCATTGCATGCTGGGTGATCGAGCCGCCCATAGAATGCCCCCACATAAAAATATTGGTTGTATCTGCATTATCGAGTTGCAAAACAGAACCCAGAGCATTCATCACATCCTTAAGGTAATGATTTGTGAAAAAAGGAGAAGTGGCGATTCCTCCGGATTTTCCATGTCCCCGATAATCCGGCATACATACGATAAATCCATTCCGTGCCATAAAATCAATATAACGAACATATTTCCTGGTGTTGTCATATGAATCAGGTGGAATGTATCCGTGGTTGAGAATGATTATGGGAAAAGTACTTTCTGTTTCATCACTTTTGGGTATTGCCAGTGCTGCATAAATTTTTAGACTGCCCGACTTGTATGATACGATATATTTTGAATATGATTCATTGACCAGCACCGTATCGACGATCTCAATCCTGCTTCTCGAAAAGTTTTGCGTTCTGAGATACTCAATGGATAAAGGATGTTCAACTGTTTTCTTCTCTGAGACTACCTCTTCTTTCTCTGCTTCATGTTTTTGATTCTGAGTACAACAAAAAAGAAGGCATATGAAAAGCAATAAAAGAGATATTTTCTTCATTTATTCATCATCTTTAGCGAGTTTCTCTTCCATCACAATATTTCGCTGTGAAAGTTGCTTCAGTACTGATTCATAACATTTCTGACTTTGCCCGACATATTCTGGAGGACAGATACCTTTTTTATCAAACATTCCTGAAAGCAAAAGTCTTGCGACAGCTGTGCATGTATAACCTGTTGTTCGCGCCATTGAGGTCGTATCAGTTTCCTTATCATAGGAATCAAGAAGATCATACGTATAAGCGTAGTGTTGATTTTTCTTTTCCCCGTCGATGATAACTCTCATAAACGTCACATCTTCTTCGCCCTCATCGAATTTCCAGTTCTTGAAAAGTAATTGAGACGTCATCTCAATGGGTTTGACCCTCGTTCCGTGAACATCGATTTCATTAGTATCAAGAAAACCATTATCACGAAGCATCTTCATAATAAAAGCATGACCAGGATATCGCAGTGTCTTTTCCTTCATGAATGGAACATGAATCGTTTTGAGAAGTGTGCGCAATCCGTCCGTATTGAATGCTTCGAGTGTTCCGACTCCGGGCACATCAAGATGCTCTACATCGGATAATGCAGGTTTCGTGATCTCTTTATCAAACTCGATAAATCGCGCAGGACGAGTATATTCCTCAAGCACATCGATCGGGGAGAATCCTGCTTTGTACTGGAAAGGCATTCTGCGAACTTTCGGCAATCCGCCTACAAAGCACTCATAACGTGAAATTTCATCAAGATGAGCATATTGATAACCAAGTATGATGTTACACAAACCGGGGGCTACTCCGCAATCGATAACAGCAGTAACCTTCATCTCTTCTGCAAGCTCATCGAGCTGGAAGGGATCTTCAGGAAAAAATGCAATATCAACGACATTCGTTCCCGTTTTGATGATCTTAAGCAATGTTTCAAAACCCATAAATCCAGGTACCGCAGAAATTGCAAGATCGACATCTTCAAGTATTTCATCAAAAGATGATAATCCTGCAACATCCTTACACTCCGCTTCCACATTATAGATATTCTGAAACTGATTGAGCTTCTCATCATCAATATCATAAACCTTCACAAAAACATCCTTATCCTTAGCAAGGTCCTGTACGATTGCATGACCAACAAGACCTGCTCCTAAAACTGCAATTTTTTTATTCATGTAACCTCTTTCTGTTCAATAAGATCGTAGAGCAATATTATTTCTTTTTTCCAATTATCTCGTTCGGGTGTTTCGAGTATGAGAGGAATTTCATCGAATCGTTCATCATTCATGATGTTTCTGAAACCTTCTATTCCTATAAAACCTTTTCCGATTGGGGCATGTCTGTCTATGCCGCTTCCGAAATCCTTTTTGGAATCGTTGAGGTGAGCTCCTTTTAGATATTGAAGACCTATGACATCTTCAAACCTACGCATCGTTTCTTCATATTTCTTCTTTTTACCGATATCATATCCTGCTGCGAAGATATGGCACATGTCGATACAGACACCTATTCTGGATTTGTCTTCAACTCGTTCTATAATATACGAAAGTTCTTCAAATGACGAACCAACACTCGAACCCATTCCCGCGGTTGTTTCAATGACTAATGTAAGATAATCGGAGTTATCAATTGTCTTATTTATCGAATCCACAACGATGGCTAGGCATTCTTTATTTGAAATTCTCTTAAGCGTACTTCCCGGGTGAAAATTGAGATAGCGCAACCCAAGCTGCTCGCATCGTCGGACCTCATCGATAAAAGCATCTCTTGATTTTTGAAGAGCATCCTTTTCAGGATGTCCCAGGTTTATCAGATAACTGTCATGGGGAAGGATATATCTGGAATCATATCCAAAACGGGAGCATGCTTCTTTGAATAATGAAATATCCTCTTTATTAAGCTGATTTGCCTTCCATTGCCTCTGGTTTTTAGTAAAGAGTGCAAATGCCTTTGCACCAATATTATGGGCATTTTCCGGTGCGTTCCACACACCGCCGCTTGCGCTGACATGTGCTCCAATATATTTCATAATAAAAAAGTGCACACAAAGTTATTATTCGTGTGCACGTATGTCATTCATAGAATTTTTTTATAACTTCTCTAAAACACTTTTTTCAATTTTTCCAGAAAGTTCAATTGCTTGATTTAGTGTGTTGTCTGCTTCCTCTCTGATCTTCTTTTTAAAATCCTCATCTTTGACACCAGGCAGGTTGATTAGCACATTAAAATATGCACTTTTTGTTGCGGTAAGTGCTGTTATGGCAGCGACGCCTGCGTCAGAAAGGGCATTCTGGTTTCCATATTTTGCTGCGGTTTCTGCCAGCACGATAACTTCCCAGCAAAGTTTCATTGTATGAAGCGGAACCTGTGTTGCATTTTTGATCGCCTTCTGAATTTCAGTAGATCGAATTTTCTTTTCCTCATCCGTTTTCTTGGGAAGCTTCATTGCGGCCATATACGTATTGAATGCTTCCGTGTCAGTATCGATTGCGATGAGAAGATGCTTTTTAAGTTGCTGGGCTTCCCACGCCATGGTCAGCATGCGCGCTTCGTTTTCTTTATATGCAATCCTCTCTTCGCTATTCTTGAATTTATATTTTCCCTGCGTCAGATTTCCAACCATCGAAGTCAAGCCTGCAGCGAGACTCCCGCATAATGCTGCAACACTTCCGCCACCAGGGGCAGGTGAATCGGAGGCAAGCTCATCAACAAATTCGTTGACTTTCAGATTAACAAGTAAGTCTTGTTTAGCAATCTTATATTCAATGATCTTCTCATTTGGATCGAATTTTGAAATGTCATTGAGTCCGAGTGAAACAATTGCAATATGCACCAGTTCTTTATCGGAAACAGCATAGGATGAACCTTGCTTTTCGAGGAAATATCTACCTGCATTAAGCATTGCTTCAAGCGGAATGAGTCCAACAAGCTCACTACCTGTTACCACCAAACCTCTTTCAAGAGCGATCTCTCTGACTTTGTCAAAAACAAGATGGGGTGGTGCAACGTTGTAGTTCGTAAGGTTGATGGAGATCTGCGCCTGTCCGTATTCAGGAATATACCATCCGATCGCTTTAACATCCTCAAATATACCTGGCTCTGTAATAATGTTTCCTTCATCATCTGTAATAGGCTGATAATTCTCATCACGCATTCGACGACCTTTTTCACGTATCGTAAGAGCTATTTCCTTTGCTTTTTGAGTATCACGTGTGTTCAAATCGATGTTGTATGCAATGAGAAATTCACGAGCACCGGTAACAAGACCCCCTGCTTTTTCATGGCATTTTGCAGGACCAAAATCAGGTTTCCAATGCGGATTTTCGAGTTTCTTGGCGAGCCCTTCAAATTCTCCCTGCCTGATGTTTGCAAGGTTCTGCCGTTCCGGTGTCGTTGCTGAGTGTTCATATAGAAAAACCGGTATGTGGAGTTCATCACCGACACGCTTACCAAGTTTTTTTGAAATCTCAATACAATCTTCAGTTGTTACTCCTGCCACAGGCACAAAGGGACATACATCGGTTGCTCCCATGCGTGGATGAGCACCTGAGTGTTGACGCATGTCGATGATCTCAGAAGCCTTCTTAATTGCCCTGAACGCTGCTTCTTCTACACCTTCTGGAGACCCGACAAAGGTTACAACAGTTCGATTCGTTTCTTTACCGGGATCAACATCGAGCAGCACAACGCCATCGACTTCTTCTATCTGGTCAGTGATCTGTTTGATAATATTGAGATCACGACCTTCACTAAAATTAGGAACACATTCAACAATTTTCATATGTATTTACTCCTTGAATATTCTCTTATTTACCGCTTGAACCGGGTTTGGTTATCTGAACATTTTCTCTACAAAGGGGGCATTCATCCGGCTCGTATGCTTCGATTTTCAACGTGAGGAGTGGGAGTACAGGTACACCAAAATCGATAATACCTCCACTTCTGTAAACCACAAGACCGACACCGGCTATATCTGCCCCACGCTCTCTAATGCAATCGATTACCTCAAAAACACTCCCTCCGGTTGTTGTCACATCTTCGATAATAAGGACTCTTTCACCCGGCTGAAGATCAAACCCGCTGCGGATTGACATCACACCTTCTTTTCTCTGGGTAAAAACAAATCTCTTACCCATTTGTTTGGCAACTTCATATCCAAGAACAATCGCTCCGAGAGCAGGACTCACAACCACATCAAAATCGAGATGAGAACACTTCGAAGCAAATGCCTTCCCGATCTTGACCACATCTTCCGGTCTCTGAATGAGCTTTATCTTCTCAACATAATATTTGCTGTGTTTTCCAGAGGTCAGCTTGAAATGACCTTCTAAAAAAGCACCAGAGTCGACCAATAATCTTTCAATCTCTATTTTATTCATCTACTATCCTTATTCTATAATCAATACTGCATCTGGAAATGCGATTTTCTTGACGCTCCAGAGCGCATCTCAGAAATTTCTCACTCGTGCTGAAGTGGCGGAAGTGGTAGACGCGCTAGGTTCAGGACCTAGTGTCCATTACGGATGTAGGGGTTCGAGTCCCCTCTTCAGCACCAATCATTTATGATTCAGCTCTTAAAAAGGGCATATCTGTTGTCAAGAATAAACCTATGAATGTAAGATAATCAAATCGGGAGATATTTTGGATATACAAAAACAGATGGAGATCATCAAGCAGGGAGTTGAAGAGATCATTCCTGAAGAAGATCTTATTAAGAAACTCAAACATTCGCAAGAGACAAAAATCCCACTCAGGATAAAATACGGTATCGATCCCACAGCTTCGGATGTACACATCGGGCATATGGTTCCTGTTCGTATTATGCGCAGATTCCAGGACTTAGGACATATCGGCGTTATTGTGATCGGAGACTATACTGCACAGATCGGAGACCCGACCGGGAAAAACGAGTCGCGACCGCACTTATCTGCAGAAGATGTAAAACGAAACGCAGAGAAATACATGGATCAAATGTACTATGTTCTGGATAAGGATAAGACTGAAGTTCGTTATCAGAGTGAGTGGTTTGGTCCTATGCAGCTTTCGGAATTTATTTCTCTACTTGGAAAATTCACCATGGCGCAGATCATGGCGCATGATACATTCCGTAGAAGATATGAAGAAAATCTTCCTTTCGGACTGCACGAGCTTATGTATCCAATACTCCAGGCATACGACTCTGTTGCGATCAAAGCTGATGTGGAATTGGGTGCCACCGAGCAGAAATTCAACATCTTAGCAGGACGTGATATGCAGCGTTACTTCAATATGCCCGAACAGGTCGCAGTGCTGATGCCCATTCTGATCGGAACTGATGGTGTAGAAAAAATGAGTAAAAGTCTTGGTAATTACATAGCAATCTTTGACTCTCCCGAAGATAAATACGGCAAGGTCATGTCCATACCGGATTATCTCATTGAGAATTATTTCCTGTATGCGGCGTTTGCATCTATCGACGACATACTTGAGATGAAGAAGAAACTCAAAGAAGGTATGAATCCCAAGCTGATCAAGCAGGAGCTTGCACGTCGGGTTGTTGAGCTTTATCATGATGCTGAAGCTGCAAAGAAAGCAGAAGATCATTTTAATACTGTTTTTGCTCAAAAAGAAATTCCAGATGACATCCCTGAGTTAAAGGTCAAACCGGAAAAAATCTGGCTGGTTCAGCTTCTTAATGATGGGGGGCTTGTGCAGTCTAATGGTGAAGGCAGACGCATGATCAAACAGGGGGCTGTATCAATAAATGGCGAAAGAATTTCCGACATGAACTATGAATTAATCCCGGAAAATGACATGGTCATCAAAGTTGGTAAACGCAGATTCTGCAAACTTATTCTCTTATAGAAATTCCTAAAATTCTTGACATTTTAATATAAACTGACGTACTCACATAAAAGTGTGGAGGTACACATGAAGAAAATAATTTTAGTTTTTCTTTTTTTGATGATTTGTGCTGTTTCTCTTATCCAGGCTGATGTTATAGAAGACCTCACAAAGCTTGGTGAAGAGAACGCTAAAATGTATATCAAGCCCTTTGTTAATGCTTTTGGAAGCGACCTTAATTCAGGATGGTTCAGTACAGCTAAGACGGCACCCTTGAGTTTTGGTCTGACGTTCAATGCAATGCTTGCAGTTGTTCCAGACAAAGAAAAAACCTTTTTAGCTCATAACCCAAATACTGAACTGTATAATGGAGATTACGAGGTTTCAGCAACAGTGTGGGGAAAAGACGGTGCAGTTTTCACAACCAAAGATCCTCAGGTTACACCGGATTTATTTTTACCTCCAGGTGTAAATTTTGGTATGATCCCTCTTGTTGTTCCTCAGGCTCATCTTGGATTACCAGCAGGTTTCGAAGTCGAATTACGTTACATCCCTCCTTACGAGATCAAGGATCTCGGAAAACTTACGTTTATAGGTGGGGGTGTAAAATACCAGGTAAGTAAACTTATCCCAATGCTATCTGCTCTTATCCCAATATCAATACAGGGAACATACCAGCAGCTGAAGGTTGGTGACGAGGTTACAGTGAATAGCTCATTTGTAAATCTTCATGCCAGCAGAGGACTCGTTGTACTTCCTGTTACAATTTATGGTGGTATCGGATATGAGATGACAAAGCTCAAAGCAAAATATACCTATAAAGAACCTTGGACTGGTACAGATGTTCCGATCGACTTTGATATCGATGGTGACAACGGATTCCGTTTAACAGCAGGTGCACGGTTGAAAATATTACTCATCGACGTTATGCTTGATTATTCCGTTGCGAAGTACCAGACCGTACGATTAGGTGTCGGTTTTTCTATTTAAAAAACATTTGTAAATTAACTTAAAACCCGGAGTGAATGCTACGGGTTTTTTATTTTACATTTTTCTTGACAGGCGTAAACTTCAAATGAGACTGTGTCTCAATCTTAAAATGGTTTATAAAAATGGAAAAGAAGATAAAAAAATTTAAAACCTTTTTAAAAATGAACAATTCACTCTGTTCTGCAGAAAGAGAACAGATAACCCGATACATCCTTTTACGTTCAGACCATTTCAGCGCAGATGAACTCTATCTTGACCTTAAACAAGACGGATATGCCATATCCCGCGCAACAGTTTATCGTACCCTCGATCTATTGGTAAAGAGCGGCCTGGTCGAGAATACTCAGCTGCAAAGCGGTTCATATATCTATGAACAAAAGAAGGATGAAGCCCATCATGATCATCTTATATGCAATGAATGCGGCAAGATCATAGAATTTCATTCTGATAAGATCGAAGCGATACAAAAGCAGGTATGTGAAGAAAATGATTTCTTGATGACCGGTCACACACTCAGAATATGCGGCATCTGTAAAGAATGCCGGAAAAAGGACAAGTAGAGGTTGTACATGGAAAAAATCCCCTTGATCAAACTCAAAAAAGGTGAAAGCGCTGTTATCGTGTCACACCACGGCGGAAGACTCTTTGAACGCAGGATGAGTTCGCTTGGATTACGTCCTCATGCAGTAGTTAAAATGGTCTCATCGCAGCTTTTTCACGGTCCGGTTATTGTTCAGATCGGGAACTCACAAGTAGCGATCGGGCATGGCATGGCTCGCAGGATCTATGTGGAAAGGCTCGGTCATGAATAAGATCCTTCTTATCGGGAATCCTAATGTCGGGAAAAGCGTTATATTCTCTCGCTTGACCGGCGTGAATGTTATTGCATCCAATTACCCGGGAACCACCGTAAGTTTTACAAAAGGTATCCTGCGGCATGAGGGATTGCGCACCGAGATCTTCGATGTTCCGGGCACGTATACACTCGAACCGACATGCCGTGCAGAAGAGGTTGCCGTGCAAATGCTCGACGATATCAAAGATGATGAAAACTCCATTATCGTCAATGTTGTCGATGCAACAAATCTTGAACGAAACCTCCATCTTACCCTTCAGCTCATACAACGAAGAATGCCGATGATCGTCCTACTTAATTTCTGGGACGAATGCAAGCATACCGGTGTATCCATCAATGTAGAAGCCTTACAAAAAGAACTTGGCATTCCGGTCTTTACAACCTGCGGAATAACAGGTGAAGGTATCAAGCATTTTGTGGAATCACTCGATCAGGCAAAAATAAGCACCCTGCAATTCAAAGAAGAAAATATATGGAACAAGATCGGTAAGATCATTGAGAAAACACAGCAACTAACGCATAGACATCATACACTGTGGGAGCGAATTGGCGACGCCTCGATCCATCCTATTGCTGGTATACCAATTGCAATAATCATACTTGCTCTATCATTTTATATTATTCGGCTTATTGGGGAATCAATCATCGGTTATGTTATGGAACCACTGTTTGATAATTTATGGACACCGGTGCTTATGAAACTCTCAGCCCTTCTCGGTGGCTCAGGTTTCTTTCATAACATACTGCTTGGTAAACTGATCAATGGCTCGATCGAATATGTCGAATCTTTGGGACTCCTTTCTACAGGTCTTTTTGTTCCTATCGGAATGGTTCTTCCATATATAATTTCATTCTATTTGGTACTCAGTTTTGTTGAAGATTCGGGCTATCTGCCACGCCTTGGAATCCTTATCGATAAGTTCATGCACAAGCTTGGCATACATGGGCTGGCGATTATTCCGATGCTTCTCGGTATCGGATGTAATGTGCCTGGTGCAATGGCAACACGAGTACTTGAAACCCGGCGGGAAAGGTTCATCGCTGCTACACTCATGGCAATTGCTATCCCCTGTATGGCTCAGATCGCCATGATATTCGGGCTTGTCGGCTCATATGGAGTAGGAGCAATTGCAATCGTTTTTGGGACACTGTTCATTGTCTGGGTCGTGCTTGGTTTGATTATGAATGTCTTTACCAAGGGTGAGAGTCCTGAGATTTTCATTGAGATACCACCATATAGATTCCCATATATTCCAGGTCTTTTTAAAAAGGTCTGGATGCGTATCCTGTGGTTCCTGAGAGAAGCTGTTCCCTTCGTAATCGTCGGCGTTCTTGTTGTGAATATTCTCTATTTTTCGGGCATCATACAATTTTTAGGCAGGCTTTCTGCGCCACTCGTTAAGGGAATTTTTGGACTGCCGGAGGGTGCTGTCGGTGCCCTCATTATTGGCTTTCTACGAAAAGATGTTGCTGTAGGTATGCTTATTCCTCTTGGATTATCCAAATCGCAGATGATCATTTCTTCGGTTGTTCTAACCATGTATTTCCCTTGCATAGCAACTTTTGCAGTACTCCTAAAAGAATTGGGTGTAAAGGATATGTTAAAATCCGCAGGGATCATGTTGATTTCCACGATCATTGTTGGGGGTATTCTCAATTTAATTTTGTGATCAAAATCCTAATCTTGACAATTAAAAATATTTACCGATAAACGTTCGCATGCAAGGAGAATGTTCATGAAGAAAATAATCATGCTTTTATTAGCAGCACTGTTTATCATTATTGGCTGTTCAAAATCTCCAAAAAAAATATTGGTAATATACAGCTATCATCCTGAATATGAATGGTGCAAGCAGGAGAAAAAGGGAATATATGAAATCTTCAATGATCAGGATATTACGATCGAGTCCTTCTATATGGATACAAAACGCAAAACGGATAAAACATGGGAAAAGAACGTCACAACCGAAGCTATTCAGAAAATTGACTCTTTCAAGCCGGATATTGTTATTGTTTGTGATGACAATGCGTGCCGACTGGTAGCAAGTAAATACATCGATAAAAAATTCCCATTTATCTTTACTGGTATAAATGGAGATCCAGAGGATTATGGAATGCCTGCAAAGAATATCACCGGTGTCATTGAACGAAATCTTATTGAGGGCACGATCGGATTGCTCCAGCAACTAGATCCATCTGTAAGATCAGTTGCTATTATTACTGATAATAGTGTGACTTCACAAGCTGCAGTGACCAGATTTACTCAGGAAAATTTTCCGGTTGATCTGTATGATGTTTTTATGACCGATAATTACGATGACTGGAAAAAATATGTACGAAAGATCCACTCAGAAGTTGATGCTCTTGGAATATATCTTTACTTTACGCTGAGAGATCCAGGTTCTGATGAGAGTATACCAAACGAACGAGTCCTTAATTGGACACTTGATAATACTCCGATTCCTACGTTTAGTTTCGAAGCATTCTCCGTTCTTGGTGGCGTCCTATGCGGAGAAACCCAATCCGGTTATGAACAGGGTCGTGAAGCTGCACTTATGGCAAAAGAAATTCTATCGGGCACAAAACCGTCACAACTCACAGTCAGGATGCCTAAAAAAGGAACGCTGATGGTGAATGAAAAAACAGCTCAAAAACTTGGCATTACAATTCCTGAAGATATTCAAGATGAAGTAAAAATAATACATTAACATATTTTGAAAGGAGAATGTATGATTAATGTTGGCATAAATGGATTTGGAAGGATCGGGCGGCTTGTTTTCCGTGTAATGATGCAGCGCAAAAATATCAAGGTCGTTGCTGTTAATGATATCACGGATGCAAAGACCCTTGCCCAGCTTCTGAAATATGATTCTACTCACGGTAAATTTCCGGGCACGGTCGAAGAACAAGACGGATCGCTTATTGTAGACGGGATAGTTATAAAAGTCTATGCAATAAAAGACCCGGCTGAACTTCCGTGGAAGGAACTCGGTGTGGATGTAGCTGTAGAATCCACTGGCATATTCCGTAAAAGAGAACAGATCGAAAAACATCTTCAGGCAGGTGCAAAAAAGGTTTTACTTACAGTTCCTGCAAAAGATGAGATCGACGCAACGATCGTCCTAGGTGTTAATGATTATATGCTCAAACCCGAAGACAAGATCGTATCCAATGCATCGTGTACGACCAACTGCCTTGCACCAGTAGTAAAAGTATTGAACGATAATTTTAAGGTGAAGTACGGACTCATGACAACCGTGCATGCATACACGAATGACCAAAAAATCCTCGATTCACCACATAAAGACCTGCGTAGGGCAAGAACTGCCGCTTCAAATATTATTCCAACGACGACCGGCGCTGCCAAAGCTGCAGGAAAGGTAATACCTGAACTTAATGGTAAACTCGACGGAATGGCAATGCGCGTGCCGGTTCATGACGGCTCTATTGTAGATTTCGTCTGTCTGCTTGAAAAAGAAGTAACAGAAGAAGAAATAAACCTTGCAATGAAGAAAGCGGCTATGAAAGAGATGAAGGGTATTCTTGAATATTCTGAAGAACCTCTCGTCTCCACAGATATTATTGGGAATCCTCATTCAAGCATCTTCGATGCACAACTCACCAAAGTTATGGGTGGTAATTTCGTAAAAGTAATTTCATGGTATGATAACGAATGGGGTTACTCAAACAGGGTTGTCGATCTTATTGAGAAGATAATGTAGTAAGAAAATTTGTATATAAAACAAAAAGGGACGATTTTTTTAATCGTCCCTAAGTTTATAATCAGAATAGAGATTATTGACCGAAATTATATTTTACCGTAAATGAACCGGCAAAATCGCTTTCATTTCCAGTTACAATAAACGGACCTTCCCAATAAAGGTCATCACAGATTTCCCAATCGACCGTCCATCTTCCGAAGTTAAGTCCAACGCCAAATGCATAGTTGAAGTTTGAATCATAATATGAAACTTTGTTATCATCTTTGCAGCATTCATCACCTTTTGATGAGTAGTAGTAATATTCTTTACTAACACCTGCTCGTAAGGTCAGCCATTTTGCAAGATGTGCTTCAAGGCCAAGCTCAAGGAAAGGCAGGGTGATCATAGAATAGCTGGTATCATAACTATATGTTGTGTCTGAATACCCGTATGAATAGGTATATTTGCCGGTATAATACCCGCAGCTTGCAGCAGCGATAACAAGGACTTCGTCCGTAATCCAATGATTCAAGCCGATACCCGGATCGATGGTCATGTAATTAAATTTGTATTCATCTTCATTATCATCTTTTGTCAGGTCTTTTTCCACCTCTTTTGCGGTTCCAATTTCAAGTTCTGCTTTTGGATAAATACATGATTTTTCTGTTTCGAACATTTTCATTCGAGCAGCACCATATAAGAACATGGCATTATCAGTGTCTTCTGAAACATCTTCCACTTCAGATTTTCCGGTTGCAAAGTATACCTGCCCTGCAACATCAAAACCGCTTACTTCGAGTCCGATCTTTCCACCAAGACCAAGAGTGTTTTCTGTCAGCTTTGATTTCGTATAATAATTATCGTTCTGATAGTTATCCATTGCAACATCGAATCCAAGACCAAGTCCACCCAGTGCAAGATAGAGGTTCATTGCTTTATCCAGTCTTGCATAATTATAGTCAAACTTGATGGGGAAATCTCTATTGATATAGATACCAAAGTCATTGCCGAGAAGCTTGAAGTTCAAACCGCCCGAATATTGATAAGCTTGAGTCTTTCCATAATATGAAGAATAATATGCATCAATATATGCATTATTCATATAATGTGAAATATACTGTGGAAATAGAATAAAAAGACAGTCATCATCATAAAATATGGGATTTACTCCCATGCCTCTTGCTCGTCCTTCTGTAGCGAAGGCAGAGGTACAAACAGCAAGTAACAGTATAAGAACTAGTAGTTTTTTCATCATTGTACTCCTTTTTAGTTCATACTTTCTTATATGTTTTGGTATGTATTGAAATGAGAAACGAAGCACCATTGAATGATGCTCCGTTATTTCATAATTACATTATTAGTTTTTATGGTAGATGAACTACAAAACCTGCTCCGACACCAATGTTTGTGCGTTCGTTGTCTGCTTCGCTATCACCAGAGAATTTTCCAAGTCCCATCAAATAATCAGCACCAATATCTATAAATACATGTTCAACAAGTGGGAACAGATAGCCACCACCAAACAGTAAGTATGTTGCATTTTGAGTATAGGTGTCATCACTCTTGCTATTATATTTTGAACTATACAACTCATAGAGAAATGCTGCATTGATATAGAAATTAGTTATATAGAAAGAACCACCAACGCCAAGCATCAGATCACTAACAGTTTGGGTTTCATCTTCTTTCATATAGAAATATGGACTTTTTACACTTTCCCAAAAAAGACCGACATCAAGTGAAATATCCTTCATAAGAAAATAGCTGACCATTGCATCAAGACTAAGTGTTGTTGTAGCATCAAAATCTTTCATGGGTGTATAAGAACTAAATCCTACTTCACCCCAGATAAGTTTTTCACCTGGATCGAAAGCAAACACACTTGTGGTTATCATTAAACACACAACTAAAGCAATTATTTTTTTCATAGTACTCCTTCTCGAACTTTGTTATTTTTTTTATTACCTGCCTAAGAAGTTAACATAATCAGCCGAAGCTTGGTTTAATTTCGACATTTCAATTCAAAAAACACGTATAGAATTTCTGTTCTTAAATTTCGTATAAATTGTCAAGTTTTTATGTTATATCATGCCTTTCCTGCGGAACCAAGGACATTTTTATTCTTGTGTTCATACATTGCAATCAGTTCTGTGCGAGCCGGTCCAAGATACTTTCTCGGGTCAAAAGCGGATGGATTTTTTGCGAGAAATTCTCGTATGATAGCAGTCATAGCAAGTCTTCCGTCAGAGTCGATATTGATCTTACAAACAGCAGATTTTGTTGCTTTTCTAAGTTGATCTTCCGGCACACCTGTTGCACCGTGCATATCTCCGCCATACTTATTAATTATCTCAATATATCTTGGCATAACGGATGATGAACCATGAAGCACAATCGGGAATCCGGGAATTCTGTGTTCAATCTCTTCGAGTATATCAAAACGGAGTGGTGGAATTTTCTCTCCTGGTGCTACTTTGAATTTGTACGCGCCGTGCGAGGTGCCGATTGATATTGCAAGCGAATCAACACCTGTTCTATTCACAAAATCTTCAACATCGTCTGGATCGGTGTAGTGTGACACTTCAGCAGAAACATCATCCTCGATTCCTGCGAGAACACCCAATTCACCTTCTACGGTGACGTCATGCTTATGAGCATAATCAACCACTTTTTTTGTCAGCTCGATATTTTCCTCGTACGGCAATGAAGATCCGTCGATCATAACGGATGAAAATCCATATTCAATACAACTTACACACAGTTCAAAAGTATCTCCATGGTCAAGATGCATTGCAACGGGAACTGCTTTTCCCATCTGCTTCATCATTGCAATAGCACCCTGTCCCATATATCGAAGGAGGGTTTCGTTTGCATAATTACGAGCACCCTTGGAAACCTGTAAGATAACCGGAGAAGCTGTATTAACGCAAGCAGTAATAATTGCCTGAAGCTGCTCCATGTTGTTAAAATTATAGGCGGGGATGGCATATTTGCCATCCATCGCCTTTTTAAACATGTCACGCGTATTTTGAAATCCTAATTCCTTAAAATGTACCATTGTTACTATTCTTTCTCTTTTTCTTCGACATCGATCTCAACATCGACTTCTTCTTCCACGTCATCTTTTTCCTCGTCTTCTTCGTCCTCATCAAGATCGACATCGTCATCTTTTCTCTTTGGGTAAAATTTATCCTGTGATGAAAGATAGATGAAGGTTTCTGCTGCGGACATATAATTAAAGAAATAGGAATAGAGCATACCTGCTATCAGAATCAGGAAAATACCTATGATAAATCCTGGAACAAGATAATATCCACCTACGCCATAAACCATATTTAGTTTTGGAAAGAGAAGGCCCAGAAATCCAAAGAAACTCGGAATTGTTATCTTAGCAAACTCCTGTCCCATGATGAGATGTGCGCCCCAGCTTGTGAGTGCCACCGCGCCCTGAACGACGACGAAAACGAAACAGAATGCAATGGTTCCTACGAGCCATGATAGCGCATGTGTGGCAATGATATAAACGCCGTGGTCCTTAATAAGATGGAATAGACTTATGATACTGTCCATTGCAGATTCCTGCTCGACACCAACGATAACAGCGCCATAGGTACATGCAAAGCATAGAATGACCCCTGCAAGAACTGCAAAAAGAGAAATCACAAAAGGGATAAGATACATGATTGATAGCCAAAGTGAACCAACATAGGGGATCATACCGATTACATAGAAGAAGAGATGACCAAGTGCAATGAGAACAAAGAGCAAAATCCATCCTAACACATAAAATACAAATGTCTTAATATGTTTACCTAAGAATTTGAAAACATCTTTCCATCCAACGAATATCTCATCATCAACCACCTCAGTCCTGATGGAATATGCAATGCACATTCGGGCGATAAACATAATGAACGCAATCAAGATTATACCGATGATCGATTTAACGGAAAAGAGGTTAAGAGCGACCAATAACGTATCTTTCATACCGAACATAGAAACTGGAATAAGAAAGTCATCGAATATGAGGAAATATGCAATAATCCCCATAAGGATATACGCAAAACCTGATATCATCAAACGATGGAATCTGAAAGTATGATTCCATGCTTTAAAGATATCCCTGAACCTGAAAACCTTAGCTTGTTTTTCTTCCATAGCATCTCCTCTGGTTTTTTATCAATGTAGTTCAACGTTTACAAATAAGGATTAAATAATGTCAAATATTTTTATTCTATGTTAAATAATTTGACAGCTTTTATTGAAGCCACAAAAAAGTGAACCAATTCATTTTTGAATCTATTCATTTTTTGGAGATATCATGACTGGTTTAAGAGAAAAAAAGAAAACAGCCCGAAAAGATAGGATCTTTGCAGCCGCAGTTGACCTATTTAACAAGAAAGGATTCTCGAATACATCCATGCAGGATATCGCAGAAAAATCTAATGTGGCAGTTGGAACTTTATATAACTACTTCCCCTCAAAGCACGATCTTCTGCTCGATATCATACAGGAGCAGATGGAATTCAAAATCGCTGATAGTGATGAAATTTTTACCGTTAATCTTACAGAGCAAAAAGCGAAAGATGCGATAAAATTACTCCTAAGAAAAATTTTTAGTATCCCGTTATTAGTAAATAAGGATAGTCTAAAGGAGATTTTTATTGCAACCCTTTCCTCCGATGCGCATATCCAGAAGGGTATCTTCCTTGATATTGAACTCATGAAATCATTCCAAAAATTATTGGATAGATTCAAAAAAAATAATATTATATCCCGCGATATCAACACCTTCGATGCAACAAAAATATTCTATTCCGTTCTTCTGACGCAAATGATGATGTACATCTTTGATCCTGAATTTGATACGGAAACACTTTTTGAGAATACCGACGATCTCATCGATTTAATATTCAAGGGAATGAAACCATAAATTATATAATAAGGAGATATACATGAGTAAAAAACTCATTTTCAGGGCTTTCAAGTTTTTGATCCTTCTGCTGTTCTTGATGGGCTTCCATCTTTCTGCCATAACTCTTAATGATGCGATCTCAACTGCTCTCAAGAACAACAAGAGTTTTAATGCTGAAAAATATGATTATCTAAATTCAAAGTGGAATGAAAAAAATGCTCTTACGAATTTCTTCCCGAAACTTGATTTCAATGCAATGGCTTTTAGGATAGACGATGAAACCTACAACGAAGCGAACACAGTTTATAAATTACCGGTTTTCGATGCATTCGATGTGCCGACTGGTGACTATGTTCCGATATCTGCCGGTGAATTGAGCGGCGGAATTTACAAAACAACATACACGACCGATATTACGCTGCAACAGCCAATATTCAATGGCGGGAAACTCTTTCTCGGTTATACGATCGCAAGATTGAGCACAAAGCAGGCACTACAAAGCCTTGCAAGCACACAGAACGATCTCGAGTACAATGTTGCAGATTCATATCTTAATATTCTTAATATCCAAGATATGATCAAGATCGCAAATAAAAGCCTGGCATCCAGCAGAGCTCAGTTGAAAAAAATTCAGGATAAATTCGATGTGGGAATGGTTACAAAATCCGATGTGCTTCAGTGGGAAGTAAAGGTCGAAAATGACAAGATCACACTTGAGCAGTTGAAGAATAGTTTATCTGTTCTGAAAACATACTGGTTCAACATTCTCGGCTTGCAGTCTCTGTCTGATGCTGCTATGCCTGACCGCATTGACCTTACATCCTATGATAATGAGATTTCACTATTGCACTCTATGTCTGAGGTTACTAAATATGATACGCTGAGTTATGTGCTTTCCATTGTCAAATCTGAAAATCCTGATCTAAAAAGCCTGGAACTTACAGATCGAATTGCCAAGACTGCGCACAAACTGGCTATCAGCAACTTTCTTCCTTCTTTCAATCTAAAGTACACCCGTACATTTGACCAGGATGACAAACTCAATTTTGATGGTGCTGATACATGGAACATAGCTGCTGTATTTTCAGTTCCAATTTTCCATTTTGGTACAAACATTACCAATCTTAAAAAAAGCAGCTATGAGTATAAAAGCACAAGACTCAAGCTGGAAGATGCACGTCAGAAAATTCTCATGGCAGCTGAAAACTGCGTGTACGACCTGATCACAAAAGCAAAAAAAGTGATGAGCGGGAAGTTGGCATATGAGAATGCAAAAGAAAATTATAGTATCGTAAATGACCTTTTTGACCAGGGAATGGTCACCAATACAGAATTAATGGATTCAGAGATAATGCTTTACAGCATAGAACTGGGCTTGCAAACGTCTTACTATGATTTTGTGCGAGCAAAGTATGCCTTGGAAAAATATACAAACAAATAATTGAGAGGAACACATGAACTATAAAATAGTAACTCTGGCACTTATACTGATCGTCATATCCTTTACTGCTTGTTCACAAAAAGCGAAAGTTGAGGAAGAGATCATATCAACAGGTAAAAATATTGTCCAAGTAGAAAAAGTTAAAATCAAAGATATCGAAGAGGTAGTGACCTATTCCGGAACATTGGAAGCAGAAAAAGCGGCACTCGTTGGTCCCGAACTTAGCATGAAGATCAATAAAATTTTTGTTCAAGAAGGTGATAACGTTCACAAGGGACAGGTGCTTGCGATCATGGACAGCACACAGCTCAGACAGGCAGAAGCACAGTTCGAGGTTGCAAAGAAAAATTATGAGCGAATGAAGTCCCTCAAAAATACCGGTTCTGTGGACAAACAAACTTTCGACCAGATCGAATCTGAATACAAGACAGCAGAATCGGCATATAATTTTATCAAGAATAACACACAAATCAAAGCACCTTTCGACGGAATCGTAACCCTTCGCACAAAACATGAGGGTGAATCCTTTTCTCCTATGCTCCCAAGCGCATATGGAGATCCTGCCCTGTTCCGCATCGTCACTCTTGATAAACTCAAAATGAATGTAAACATCTCGGACGTAGACATCAATAAGATCAAAAAAGGACAAAAGGCCTATATCTTTGTTGATAGTGAACCTGACCAATATTTCCTGGGTACGGTTACTTTCATCTCTCCTGAAGCAGATATGATGTCCGGAACCTTCCCCTGCGCGATCAATATTGACAACCGTGACCATTCACTCAAACCAAATCAATTTGCGCTTACAGATATTGTAATAAAAAGCTCATCTAAAACTCTGATCATTCCCAAAGATGCTCTTGTCGATGACAATTATGTTTTTGTGGTGAGTAAATCAAAAGCATCAAAACAGGCAATTACTCGAGGGTTGTCGAACGAAACCGAGGTTGAGATTTTATCAGGACTTAGTGAAAATGATCTTGTGATTATCAGCGGTGCGATCGGTCTGCCTGATGGTTCTGAAGTAATAATTAGAAACCAGTAATGCACACCACACACAAGGAGATCTTATCATGAAATTACCAGAATTTTCCGTTAACAGACGCGTCACTGTAACGATGCTCACTGTGTTGGTTGTCATATTGGGTATTGTATCATTCCTGATGATCGGTTTTGAAATGCTTCCGGATCTCGACTATCCTACCATCTCAGTTGTGACATATTATCCGGGAGCTTCATCCCAAGATGTCGAAGAGGTTATAACAAAGCTTCTCGAAACTTCCATTGCCGGTGTTAAAAATATTAAAAATCTCAAGTCCGAAAGCATGGAGAACATTTCTCTCATTCTTGTTGAATTTGTCTGGGGCACAAATCTTGATTTTGCTGCACAAGATCTTCGAGATGCGATCGATATGAACCTTGATTATCTTCCGGAAGATGCAAATCGTCCAATGGTTGTTAAGTTCAATCTCTCTGAAATGCCGGTTTTATATTATGGTGTTACCGGTATGGAGAATACCTATCAGCTTAAGAAGATACTCGAAGATGAGGTCGAGCCTAAACTCAAGCATCTCAAGGGGGTTGCTTCCATTTCAATGATGGGTGGAGACGAACCGCAGAAGCAGGTCATTATCGACAAAGTCAAGCTGGAGCAGAATGGGATTTCCATCGATGATGTGGTTCAGATCATTGGCGCTCAAAATCTTAATATGAGTGCCGGTTATATCGACGAAGGTATCAATGAATATATGATTCGATCACTCGGTCAATTCACATCAACCGAGGAAATTGCAAACACCCCTATCGGGATGAGTAAAAGCGGCAAAGTCATCTATGTGAAGGATATAGCTCGAGTTGTAGATGGATTTGCAGAAGTACGATATAAAGTTCTCACGAACGGTAAACCTACCGTCATGCTCTGGATAAGTAAAGAGTCCGGTGCAAACACACTGAAGGTTTCTAAAATTATCAATGAAGAATTGGTTAAGATCAAGGAAACCCTTCCTGAAGACATCAAATTTGTGGAGATCTTTGATCAGGGTGATATCGTAGCAAGAATAACGTCAAAAACAGGAAATACTCTTATATTTGGTGGTCTCATTGCAATATTGATCATGTTCCTCTTTCTAAGAAACTGGCGTCCGACGCTTATCATTTCTCTTGCAATCCCCATCTCGGTAATCGTTACTTTTATTCCAATTTACCTGGCAAAATATTCACTGAACATCATGACACTTGGAGGTCTGGCGCTCGGGGTTGGTATGCTGGTAGATAACTCTATTGTTGTGATCGAGAACATCTATCGTCATCTTGAAAAAGGGAAGAAGCGTTTTGAAGCAGCGATTATCGGTGCTTCGCAGGTTGGTATGGCGATAACTGCATCAACGCTGACCACAATTGCTGTTTTTGCACCCATGATTTTTGCGGGAGGATTTACCGGTCAGCTTGTCCGCGGCATGGCACTCACTGTTGCATTCTCTCTCTTTGCATCATTATTCGTAGCCCTTACGATCGTTCCTATGCTTGCTTCTGTCATTTTTAAAAAGCGAGCGTCGGGCGAAGAATACATGCAGGCGACAGGTAAGATATTCATCAAGCTGCGTAATTTCTATGTTCGAGTTCTCAATTGGTCTCTGCATCATCGGGGGAAAATCATTTTAATTACGCTTGCTTTCTTTGTACTTGCAATTTTACTTATACCGTTTGTTGGAGCTGAATTCATGCCGAAATCCGATATGCCCATGCAGGTCATGACGGTAAAAGCTCCTGTGGGTACAAGTCTTGACCAGACAAGTGCTCTTGTGCATGACCTCGAAGCGATCATTGAAGAAATTCCTGAAGTCATCGATGTCATGTCTGCTACCGGCGCTATGACAGAAGGTATGGCAGCAGCCGACCCTACTAATCCTCAGGGATCCAACGAATCGCAGATATTTTTCAGGATCAGTTACAAAGAAGATCGCGACCGCAGTTCTGACGAAATAAAAGAAGCAATAAGGCAGAAATTTCCCCGCTACGAAGATGTAGATATCACATTCTCTGATATGTCCGGCGAGATGATGGGCGGTTCAGGTGATCCTATTTCGATCAAAATATTTGGGAAGGATCTCAATTATCTCCGAAAGATAAGTCTTCAGATTGAAGATAAAATTTCGTCAATTCCAGGTATCATCGATGTTAAAAATACCTACAAGCAAGCGAAGCCCGAACTTCACATTAAGATAAACAGAGATAAGGCATTTAGATACGGCCTGACAACGGCACAGATCGAATCTGCGATCAGAACCGCAACTTATGGAACGGTGGCAGGTATCTTTCGTGAAGCAGGAGATGAGATCGATATCTTCGTACGATATGATAAGGAAGACAGGAACAGTATCAAAAATCTTGAAGATATTACTTTAGTTTCACCGATGGGATTTTCGATCCCCCTTAAGCAAATAGCTTCATGGGATATTGGTGAAGGTCCTCTGACAATATCGCGCGAACATCAGACGAGGAAGGTTACAATAACCGCTGACCTGAAAGGAAAAGACCTTAGCGGAACAGTTCTGAAGATCAAAAAGGAACTCACGGATATTACAGATGACCTTCCGCTTGGATACTTCATCGAGTACGGTGGGGCGTATGAAGACATGAAAGAAAGCTTCCTTACCTTATTCCTTGCCCTTCTTCTCGCAGTCCTTCTTGTGTATGTTATTCTTGCATCACAATTCGAATCCTTCAAACAGCCGTTTGTGATCATGTTCACACTCCCATTGGCATATATTGGTGTTATCTATATACTTGTTGCCACCGGAACCACACTTAGCGCTATTACGTTCGTTGGCATTATCGTGCTTTCTGGTATTGTGGTGAACAACGGTATTGTGCTAATTGATCATATTAATCAGCTGAGAAAAGAGGGGCTCTCTCCCCAAAGATCGATCTTGCAGGCAGGTTCTGATAGGATGAGACCGGTTCTGATAACAGCTATAACAACGATCGGAGGCATGCTCCCAATGGCAATCAGTACAGGTCAGGGCTCAGAAATGCGCTCACCGATCGCAATTGCAGTTATTGGGGGTCTAATTACCGCAACTTTCTTTACCCTGCTGATTATCCCGACTATCTATTCATTGGTCGAGAGGATCTCATACAAGAAATACAATAAAGACACCAAATAAAGATTATAAACAATCTATATAAATTGGAATGCTCCCAATATGAGGAGCATTCCTTTTTTTAATTTTCATTCGTACCACTTTCAACTTTATTACATTCTTATTGACAAGTATATGTCAAATGCTACACTTTCATTGTAAAAAGTAAAATGGAAAAGAAAACATAGTATGATAAAGAAAACTCATAAACAACAGAATCTTGAAAAGACAATTATCAGCCATCTTAAGGGAAAGGCAAAAGAAATTGCAGAACATATATTTGAAGATGAAGAAGTACAAGCTCTTCAGGATTATGCAAATACAGTTTCAATAAAACGTCTCGGATATAACGATCATGGACCGGTGCATATGCGTAAGGCAGCACTCAATGCTCTGAAGATGTTTGATTTGTTGCATAAAGCAGGCATCAAATTCAATCTGGAGAATGAAAATCTCGGAACTGTAGAGGATAGCCAGGTATCAGTTCTTATGGCATCTCTTCTGCATGATGTAGGTATGTCCTCGACACGCGATCATCATGAGATCATCGGGATCATCATTGCTGAACCAATTATTCAGAGAATTCTCGATGTCATTTACGGTAAAGACATTCACAGAAAATGCATCCTTAAATCCATGGTCATCGAAGGTATATTCGGTCATATGGCAACTGAGAAGATCTATTCGCTGGAAGCTGGTCTTGTTCTTATTGGTGACGGTTGTGATATGGAAAAGGGACGTTCCCGTATTACGACATTACTCTCTCAGCAACCAAGAGTAGGGGATATTCATAAATATTCCGCAAGCTCGATCCAAAAAGTAAATATCTTGAAAGGCGAGAAGAAGCCTATAAAAATACTTATCGAGATGTCGCAGTCTGCTGGATTTTTCCAGATTGAAGAGGTGCTTTTCCCAAAAATTGTTTCGAGCCCTGTTAAGCCTTATATTGAATTGTATGGACAGGTAAAAAACAAAGATATGATGCAGTATCTGTAAAGATTTCCCTGCCTATTCTTTTTCTCTAATCGCATCGAAAGGACAAACTTTCTCGCAGATTCCACAATTATTACATTTCGTGGAATCAATAATTGCCTTACCCTTCTTAATGCTGATTGCCTGCATCGGGCATTTCTTCACACAAATTCTACACCCGATACATGCTTCAGGGATTACCTCGTATAAAATATTTTCTTGAGAAGTACTTTCTTCTATGATTGCAATGTCTTTAGTATCATTCGGTACAGTACTATCTATTATCTCAGTCTCAAAAATAGCTTTTACAGGACATTGAACTGCACATACACCACATGCAATACATTTTGTCTTGTCTATAACAGCTTTACCATTCACCATTGTTATGGCATCGGTTGGACATTGTACTTTGCGCACACAGATCGTACAGCCGATACATTTTGAATCATTTACTTCATACACTTTCGTTGTTTTCTGTGCAATAACGACTATTGGTATTACCATAAGAATTAGGATGAGTAAACTCTGTATTTTTTTCACGGTTTCCTTAATCTCTGTATATACAGTTGCTTTTTTCTTTATCAGACTTCGAACATTGGCGAACACATCGCATACATTTGATGCAATTGAAATCTGAAATCTTTTCCAGATATCCTATGTCAATATTCATCGGACAGTAGTTGACACAATTAAAACAATTTAAACTGGTTTTAATATTACGATAAATTTTATATCTCCGGATCTTGAGAAGATCAGCAAGCTTCTGAAAAATATTCATTAATGCAGCATAAGGGCAGAGGTATCTGCACCAAAATCTCTCAACAAAAAAACCACCTGCGACAATGATAATGAGCACACCAATCCCTGCAAAAGTAATACGCTGAATATGAGCAATTGCCATAACCGGACAGAATTTCATATATAGATATTGCACGCTTAAATAAGAAGTAACTGCTGTAAACAACAAAATTATATACTTCAGTATATTCAGATATTTATGTGTTTTATAAGCTATAAGCTGACGAAAACGTGTCTTTGGTCCACGGGCGGAATAGATCAACTCCTGGATGGTTCCAAATGGACATACGTACCCACAGAACCAGCGTCCCAAAAACATCGAACTTATTGCTATCAGTCCACCAATGATAATCGCAGCAGGAAAAAGGAAGGGAGCAAATTTCGAACCGATTTTCCAGACACCGAAACAAACAGAAGAATAGGGGCAGAATTCATGGGCTATTGGTAAAGCACCTTCTGTCAGGAGTATAAAGAGGGCTGCAGAAATGCCAAGAAAACTATATTGAATGAACCTTCTAATATGAAATCGACCCATAAATCGTTACTATTTCTTTAACCGAATGTGATATTCTTTGATCTTACGAGAAAGGGTATTCCTGTGAACCCCAAGTATCTCAGCAGCTTTTATCTGATTATGATCACAATCTTCTAATACACTTTTTATATGCTCTTTCTCGACTTGTGCAATTGTTCTTCCATTTGACTGGTCTTTGGAAATAGTGAAATTCTTTATCTCATCCGGCAGATCTTCAATGCGTATAACATTGCTTCTTGAAAGTGTGACCGTTCTCTGGATTACATTTTTCAATTGCCTGATATTCCCTTCCCATTGATAGTTGATAAGCATCATCAGCGCTTCATGTGATATGGAAAGCTCTTCTTCTCTAGAAAATTCTTCCAGAAAATGATTAACTAATTTTGTGATATCCTGTTTTCGTTCTCGGAGTGGTGGCAAATGAATAAGAATGACATTAAGCCGATAAAAGAGATCTTCTCGGAAATTCCCGATCTGAACCTCTGTTTTTATGTTTTTATTCGTCGCAGCAATAATACGTACATTCACCTTCTTGGTGATTGAACTTCCTACAGGTTCAAACTCCATTGTCTGCAGTGCACGGAGCAGTTTTACCTGTATCATTGGAGCAATGTCACCGATCTCATCCAGAAAGAGGGTACCCCCATCTGCTTCTTCAAATCTGCCTTTTCTGTCTCTGATCGCATCGGTAAATGCACCTCTTACGTGCCCGAAAAGTTCGCTCTCAAGAAGAGTGTCCGGTATAGCCGAACAGTTCACCTTTACCATTTTACGATGTCTGCGCGAACTTAGATAATGAATGATATCGGCGATAACCTCTTTTCCCGTTCCGCTCTCACCTGTAATAAGAACAGAAGCATCGACATGTGCTACCCTTTTAACCACACTGAGGATCTCACTCATCTTTTTGCTTTCAGCAATAAAAGTAATCGGGAAATCTCTATCTTCGATCACATCATGAACAGTTTTGCTTTCTTTCTCAACCTGTATATAATTCTGTGCATTTTCAATTTTATTGAGCAAAAGCTCGAGATTGATCGGTTTTTCTATGTAGTCGAAAGCGCCAATTTTGAGTAACTCTACTGCGTTCTCAACCGAACTGTAAGCAGTGATGACTATAACTGCAGTCAGGGGATTTATCTCAAGTATTTTTTGAAGAACCTCTTTCCCGCTTATGCCCGGCATTCGGTAATCAGTTATGACGACATCAACCGGATTATGATAGAACGCTTCAACTCCATCTTCACCAGAAAGGGCGGCAGTAACCTGATGATCTTTGGTTGTTAAAAAATCAGTTAAGATCTCTCTCTGCGATCTATCATCCTCAATAACTAATATTTTCACGTTAACTCCACCTTCGGTAATTGTATTACTACCTCAGTGCCTTTATCTACCTTGCTTGTTATCTCAATTGAACCCTGATGTTCTTTGATTATCTTTGCTGAGACCGGGAGCCCTAAGCCATTTCCAAATTCTTTTGTGCTGAAATAAAGATCCCATACTTTTTGAAGAATATCATCCTGAATACCAGTTCCGTTGTCCGATGTTCTGATCTGAAGTTCATTATTTTTTTCACGGAAAGTTACTTCAATAATTGAATTTAATTGAGCATCCTGGAAGGAGTCAACACTATTTTTAATAACATTAATCATAACCTGTGTAAGAGCTTCAGGGTCGAAATTCCACAATAGATCTGGTGAACCATCTAGTCTAAAATTTATATTTTTTGCCCTAAACTCTTCTTTGAACAGCATAAGAATCTTATCAACAAATTTATAAACAGGAACACTTTCAATTTTTAGTTCGAGTGGTCTAGAGTAATCCAGAAATCTTTCTACTATTTCATTAAGACGTTCGATCTCATTGAATGAGAGGGCAAGCATTTTCTTGGACGAATCATTCTTCTTGATGTCTATCTCCTTATTCAATCGCTGAAGTGTCATTGAAATCGCATTAAGGGGATTTTTTATCTCGTGTGCAACTTCTCTACCAAGCTCTCCGATGCCTGCCATGTATTCTGCATTTTGAAGGGATTCTTTCATGCTGTTTATTTTAATATGATTTCTATAGAAGAAAAACTCGAGTGCAAGGATTCCAGCAAAAATGATTGAATACATAATAAATAGAAGATTCCTGTTCCTCTTCAGTGCTTCAATCCTATCCATTGAAATCCCAAGACGTATTAAAACGGACTGTTCTTCGAGATAGAACGGTCGAATGATCTCAAGCACTTTTTTCTCCTCATAAGTATAAGTTCTTGAAGCAATCTTTTCATTCATCAAATTCGATTCCAGGAATTCATCCGATGATATCCGCTGAATTTTTCGCACATTCTCGGTTGCAGCAATGATCCCTCTCTCGTCCTGTATAACAAGATAACGAATCTGGGGAAGTATCTTAACAGATTCACTGACACGTTCAATTTGCTCGCCAAGCTTTGAAAAGAGCGTTGACAATTGAATCGGTTTAAGCAATGAAAAATAGTCTCTCTTATTAACAGATGCCACAAACCATGTGTTTTCTCTGAAGGTAACGAAAAAAACATTTGATGGGTCGTCTTCTATTTCAAGGAGTACAAATTCATGTGTTCTGGGGAGATGCTCAACCGAAATAATATCAGTACAATCTTCCGGTATGGAGTTTATCAGTTTTCCTCGTGAGTCAATGGTACATACATGGTGAATGAGCATACTGTTTCTTAATGAGTCAACTAGCTGAGGTGAGTGCTCTTCCATAACAAAATGAAGGAGCATTTCTGCGCGCTCAAAGAAGAGAGATTCTATAACGTCCTGTGAATAAAGATTGCTCTGAATGATGTCACTCACCATCTCGAGATAGAGACGTCCGTTCATTTCTATGGTCTTATAAACCGTATTAATATTGTTCGTTTGTAAATAATAAAGTGACCCCCACAAACATACAATTATGAGTGATGTGATCAAGAGCAAATACTTAAGGGTTTTTTCTTTTTTCTGAACAGATTTTGTTTTCATGCTATTTTATAAATGTATATCTTACGCCACAAACCACATTATAGGAACCAAAATTCGAAGAATCATCTAAAATAAAATAAACACTGGTATTTGAATAAACAAATATATGATCAGTAAGAGGGTAATCTGCATAAAGAGATAATTTTATTCCATTTTCCGTATAAGGATGTTCTTCTGCAAGGTTATTGTAAATCTTATGATGATAGGACAGTTCGGGTTTCATGAGCAAATTCTCAAGATAAATCGTACCGCCCAAATAAACGGTATAGAGATCATAGGCAAATGTATCATATAAATCTGAGTTCATATAAATAAGTGAATCATTTGTCGTTATATTTTTATTAATAAAAAATCCATATTTCAGGCCAATATTGCGCTTTATGCTTTGTGTTACATATATTTCTGAGCTTGCCTTTGAAAGTGCTATTGATGGATCAGAATAATTGTTGAAATACCGATAGCTGAAATCGAAATAGGTATGTAGTGCCGATCGTCTAAAAAAGTGTTTATAAAGAAGATAGAGTGTATTATCTATGTGGTTGAAAGTGTTATAATCCCAAAAAGTAGAATACTTGAAAACATCTCCATATTCTATAATTGATTGAGGATTATCAATTGTTCGAAATATCTCTCCACTGATCATTAAATAATCACGATATTGGGTTCTACCATCTTGATAATAGATATGTGTGCTAACGCTGAACCATGGGAAAAATATCTCACCTAATAAAGAAATATTACTTTCTGATTGTGTTGTATCTAAGGGAACTGAATACTGGGTTTGTGCATCAATATAGTAGCTATCATTAATCAGTTTTAACGTTCCTCCCAATATTCCTTTACTTTCTGTCATCAGATCGACATCTTGCTGCGCAGAACCTGAAATATAAACATCCCCTTGAACATTCAAGCCAAGAAGCATCGTTGGAATGAGAAAAATAATCACACCGACAAGGGCATGCATCAATCATTGACCTCCATTGTGTCTCTGTGTCCCGTGCTGTCCATTTCCGTTATTTCCTCTTCTCTCTCCGTTTTCCAAGCCAAATTCACACTGGTTTTGCTGGTTATATTTATATGATATCATTCTATAATGACGGATTTTTTGATTGTGTGATATCATTCCTTTATTTCTTAAAGTTCTGTTATCACAAATACCATCACCATCTTTATCAACAAAGAAATCGAATTCCTGACCGTCATCCTTTTCAATGATCACTATTTGATCATTAGTAACAGGTACGTTGGTAGAATCAGCCGCAAATATAAAACCTGTGAGTATAAGTATAAAACAACCAGTTAATATTATCGATTTCATGAAAACTCCTTATTGAGAAAATAAGGACGGGACCGAAATCCCGTCAATATTTCTCATGTTGTACACCTAAAAATTGATCAGATGTCTTACTTTTAACTGCTTTGCAGAGCCTGTCCCGTTGCAGCCCTCAAGTGCAAAATCGACAACATTTACATCTTCAGTGATGGTGATATCTTCAATAAGAGTTGGCATATAGGTATGAGGTTTTAATGCACGAGCTTCATAACTGCCTTCTGGTAAATCAACGATTGAGTAATAACCGTTTGCATCGGTCGTTGCATTATAAACATTAATGCCATAACCACCATTATTGCCGCCGTTATTACCATTGTTTCCACCATTTTGACCATTTCCATTTGTTCCGCCTTCTGGGCAGTCTCCATCAAGAAAATGAAATCTAACAATTGCACTTTCAATTCCTTCACCGTTTTCAGCATCTGTAACATAGCCCTCTACCGAGGCTGCAAATATGATACCAACAGTGAGCATCAAAATACTTATGAGTGCGACTAACTTTTTCATGTTTTCTCCTTTCATACATGTCTATTCGCAGCCACTTTTTATGCGAAAATCGTGCCAAAATTTATTTCATTCCAAATCATTATTGCCGTAACCTTCTTCTATTTTGTTTGTTATGCGTTTAAAAATTATTTTACCATCAATTTCTTTCAGAATATTATGCACAAATATAGTGCATGCTTCTAAGTAGAATTGTGCAATCTTTTCGTCAAATCTTGGTTTTATGAATAAACAACAGCTCGATCAGTTTGTGTAAAGATAGCGTTTGATCTTCTTGGTGGGTGTTTTTTCAAAAGGTTCGGGCTGTTCGATCATCCTTGATATTCTTGAAAAGGTCGAAACTTTGCTATTTACTTCATTTCTCAGATCTTCAAGCATGGCTTCAACCTTTTTTGCGATCTGGGTTTCAGTTAATTTTTTATGCTTGAACTCAACATCAAGCTCCTCATAATTTAAATGAACACGAGCAATAAGCTGCCCGTTTTCCTGATATACAATGGATTCCAACACGTTATCATTCTGGTTGATCCACGATTCGATCTCTTCAGGATATATATTCTCTCCACTCGGTCCCACAATAATATTTTTCAATCTTCCAATAATATATAAGTATCCTTGTTTATCCATATAACCAAGATCGCCAGTCTTAAACCAACCATCTTTTGTTATCACTGATTTTGTTCGCTCGGGATCTTTATAGTATCCTCTCATGACATTTGGACCTTTCACCCAGATTTCGCCTTCGTTTGTTTTAGGATCAGGGTCGTTAATTTTAACTTCAACTTCTGGAATGATTATACCGGTTGATCGGAATTTTGTATTTTTCACTCCGCTTCCTGCGATCAACGGTGATGTTTCCGTAAGTCCGTAACCAATTGCATAGGGAAATTTCCCTTCTCGAAGGAATTTTTCGACTTCGCTATTCAATCCTGCACCGCCAATGCCAAAGAATTTCAGTTCTCCACCAAAAAATTTCATGACTTTCTTGGCTGCGACTTTGTGTAATTTCTTGCGTAAAGCCGGCACTTTCATGATAGATCGAATCAAACCGCTTTTAGCAAGCTGAGGTGCAATTCTCACTTTGTATATCTTTTCGATAACAAGAGGTACGGTGAGCATCATTGTGGGTTTTATTTTTTGAAGAACCGGAAGTAACACTCTTGCCACAGGTGGTTTATCAAGATAATACACTGCTGCACCTGCTATAAAGGGTATCAGGAATCCTATTGTAAATTCATAGGAATGCGAGAGCGGTAAAATTGATAAAAGTCGATCCTCTGAATTGACATCCTGAATCTTCAACGTGGATTCAGCATCAAAGATTAAATTTTTATGTGTTAACTCGACACCTTTTGAATGTCCTGTCGTTCCTGAAGTGTATATTATTGATGCGACATGATCTTCGGTAATCGTCTGCATCTCTGGATACAGCAGTTTCATCGCAGAATCACGCAGTTTTGTATATTCAATTTCACCTTCTTTCAGAAATTCTTTTAACTTGTCCAGCGCTGTATTTGGTGGGATAATACTGAAATCATCGATATGGAAAATCGTATGCAGCGTTTCGAGACGTGCATCTTCAAGTTTGTTATAGAGCTCTTTTGAAATGAAAATCGCTTTAGCATCTGAGTGCAGCAGTATGTGATGGATCTCATTTGCGTGAAAATCTGGGAGTAAAGGAACTGCGATTGCTCCAATAGTAGTTATTGCAAAAAAGGCAATACCCCATTTCGGTTTGTTCTCTGAGAGAATTGCAACCTTCTCCCCTTTGGTAATTCCTCTTTTTTGTAATATTTTTGATAAAATCTCAACTCTTTTTCCAAATTCTTCATAGGTCACAGGTTCTCCTTCAACCATTGAGACTGCGATGTTGTTTGGGTATGTTTTTATTGTTTTGTTGAAAATATTACCGAGAGTTTTTTGTTCAGAATTTTTCATAGTTTCCTTATTGTCTCCATGAATCTATTTTACAAATATATTGTAACCATGTGAGCACAACTCCTTCAGTGGGTTTTATATGAATATTTCTGTCAATTTATAATGCACACAATTTCCTTGCTATAAGAAAACTGCTCTCTCTATTTTGTTCTTAATATGAAAAAAACCAGTTTGAGATTAAACTTTTTTACTGCTTTTACGTCTAAGCTAATAAACGAAAATTAGGTCATGGAATCTGTTCAGCTTAATACACTGATTGAAGAAAATTACCAGATGATCTTTTTGCTTGCTTTAAAGATGTTGAAAAACTATGAAGACGCAGAAGATGCAACACAGGAGATTTTTATAAAAGTCTATGAAAATATCAGTTCATTTCGAAAGGAATCAAAATTTACGACCTGGGTTTACAGGATCGCACTCAACCATATTTATTACATGAACAGTAAAAAAAGTAAGGATTTGAACAACATACCGATTGCTCACGAAGTGCGAACGCAGGTTGATACCAATCCTGCTACTGTTCTCCAGGAAAAGGAATTGTTTGATTCACTCGAAAAGGCAATTGAAGCCCTCTCACCAAGGCAGAAAGAGATTTTTGTTATGCGTTATTATAATCAGCTGCCTTTTAAAAAGATCGCACAGATCCTCAAAAAAAGTCTCGGCACAGTGAAGAGTAGTTATTTTTTTGCCATGCAAAAGATCAAGAATGACCTGCAAGATCAGCATATGATGGATTTTCAGGAGTAACGATGAGATGTATTAAAAAAAATATTTTACTCGATTATTTAAGCGATGAGCTATCATCTCAAAAGAAAAAACATATCGAGAAGCATATCTCTGTATGCCCACATTGCAGACTTGAGGTTGAAGAATGGAAAAAAGTCCTTAATCTGACTGAAGAATTTGTCTCACAGGACATAAAAAGGCATCCCGTTCCTCCTCATGCTCATATCATGCAACGATTTGAGCGAATACCTCAAAAAGAAAAACATTATTTCTGGAACTGGGCTTGGGTAAAACCGGCAATAGCAACCGCTGTGGTTCTCTTTGCAGCACTCATGATATTCTTCATGCCTCACCGTGCAACTGACACGACGGAATCTGATTATTATGTCATCGATAATGTAACATATTCGGAAACTGTTTCTCTGAGTGACCTTTATCTTGATGATCTCGAATCTATGTATCTCGAAGAAATATGCGAGAATGAAGAGTTGACTAACGATATTCTTTACGGAGATTGGCAACACTATGACGAGATCCTTAATAATCTTGATCAGGAGGAACTTGAGAAACTTGTAAATGAATTATATAAAAGTAATGTTACCTAAACGAGGAGTATATATGAATAAAAAACTTGTTCTAATTGTTATTTCGATCTTACTTATTTCCGGTATCGCATATTCACAGCCCGGACACTTTCATCCAATGGGAGATCAAAAAAAGGTCATTTTGCAGCTTAGAAACCTTGAGCTTCTTAAAGCTCTCGATCTATCTGATGAGGAAAGCGAAAAAGTACTTCCAGTTATTAAAGATATCGATCTTTTGATGGAAAGCTCTTATGATACCCACAAGATGGTTGTGAAAAATCTAAAGGATGGGCTTAAAGCCGAAAACAAGAAAGAAATTACCAAAAATATCGATCTTCTCATTACCCACGAGCACGAAACAAATACTAAACGAGTTGAACTCTACAAAAAACTTCGCAAAACTTTGGGGGAAGAAAAATTTGCTGAATATCTCATCTTTATGGAAAGTTTCGGAAGAGATCTTCAGGATAAAGTAAGGATGCTGAGAGATGGTGATAAATATCCTGACAAACCAAAGGAAGGACGAAATAAATAAATTCTAATCTTTAGGTCTGTTTATATGTATATCTGAAAACTCGTTACTCTGAAAAACTGTAATCCTCTTTCTTTTGATCATTTCGAGAACAGCAAGAAAGAAGGCAATGATCTCAGTCCTCCCACAATTTTTCACAAGATCTGAAAAAAGTATCTTCTTCTGCCTTCTCATGAGCTTGGCCAAATCCTCGATCTTAACCTCCACTTTATACTCATCAAGAGAAATATCCTCAGCAATTTCCTGGGGCTTCAAAATGATATATTTTTGCAATACTTTTATAAGATCATACAGGTCGACATCCTTTTGTTCCAGCTCATATGTAACAGCAGATTGCTGTATCTCTTTACGAACCTCATCATCCATTGACCGGTACACATAATACCTGTTTTCATCCGCAAGTTCTGAGAGTATGCCTGTTGTTTCCTTCACCTTTTGATATGCAAGCAGATTGTTGACGAGTTCGGTTCTGGGATCTTCCTCTTCTTCCTCAACCGATCTCGGCAAAAGAGAACGCAGCTTTATCTGTATAAGCGTTGCTGCCATCTCCATGAATTCACCTTCGATAGAGATATTCAGGTCCTCCATCACAGCAAGATATTTCAGATACTCTTCCAGCATGAAAGCAATGGGAATATCATAGATGTCGATCTTGTGCTTCCTGATAAGATAGAGCAAGAGATCAAGCGGTCCCTCAAAATTAGGAAGTATAATCTTATACGATTCGTTTTGTTCTTCTTGGATTGCTTCTTGTGTCATAATTATACGGAAACGCCTGTTAGTAACCGAACAAAAAATCTGATTGGAGGAAGAATAACTCCACCAACAATATTCAATCCAGCAAAATTGCTTATCAAAATAATTGCTATGAACAGAATCATGCCTTTCCGTTCAAACTGTTGATATTTGAAATACAGTCTATCCGGTAAGAGTGCGCCAAATATTTTTGAACCGTCGAGTGGTGGAATAGGAATCAGGTTAAAAAGACCAAGAGCAATATTAATAAAGATCGTATAAAAGATGATAAGAATAAAAACATTTTGAGGAGCTGTTGGAGAAAAAAGGAGATTGAAAATTATACTGAAAACGATTGCGCTGATGAAGTTAGCAAGAGGTCCTGCAAATGATACAATTGCAGTATCCCGTTTAAAATTCTTGAAGTTATACGGATTGATCGGTACCGGTCTCGCCCATCCTATCTTTGCAATAAAAAGCATGATCGTGCCGATTGGATCGAGATGTTTTATAGGATTAAGCGTCAATCGTCCTGCTCGTTTTGCGGTATCGTCTCCAAGCTTATATGCAGCATAGCCGTGTGAAAATTCATGAATGGTCAGTGCAAAGAGCACGGGAAAAATCATGATAACGAACTGCTGTAAAATATTCATATAAGAAATGTAAGCGTTGCATACACCGTGTCAATTTTTTCCACATTTAACTCGTAGATGAAAATATTGACATTACAAATACCCTCTTTGATTGTTGCTTTTCGCATAAATAAGCCTGTAAGGAGTTTCTATGCAACTACAACAAGCATTTATTGCTACGGCAAAAAAATACTCAAAGAAAATTGCACTATACGATCAGGCAACTGAAAAGGATTTCACCTATGATAAATTACTCATTGCATCTCTAATTCTTTCAAAAAAACTTTCAGTATATCCTGAACCCCACATCGGAATAATGATCCCCACATCTGCAGGATGCATGCTATCCATACTTGCATCCCTCATCATTGGAAAAATCCCTGTCATGATCAATTATTCAACAGGTGCTGCAAATAACTGTATCTATGCTCAAGAAAAATGCAGCTTTAAAACGATAATAACCAGCAAGAAATTAATGGAAACCCTGAACATCGAGTTTGTTCCGGGTATGATATTCATCGAGGATATTCTTGCCACGCTCACGACCGGTGATAAGATCAAGGCTGCTCTCCGATCCAAACTCCCAACGGGCATGCTTCAGAACTCTGTTCATCACGGCAGCGAAGACGAAACATCGATCATTCTGTTTACCAGTGGAAGTGAAAAGGATCCAAAAGCTGTACAGCTTACACATAAAAATATCTTTCATAATGTTAAATCCTGCACCGAGGTTTTTGAGTTTTCTCATGAGGATATATTCCTGGGCAATCTCCCTCTCTTTCATGTTTTTGGACTTACGACGAATCTATGGATACCATTAATTGTTGGATCAGCTGTCGTCACCCATGCAAATCCTCTTGATTACAAAAAAATTGTGGACTCCATCATCAACTATAAGATAACCATTATGATCGGCACACCTGCGTTCTTCTTTGGTTATTTCAGACGATCCAAGCCCGGCGACTTTTCTTCAGTACGAATCGCTGTTGCAGGTGCAGATAAGCTCACTAATCAGATACGCGAAGCATATCAAAAACATCACGGCATCGAACTTCTCGAAGGTTACGGAACAACAGAAACAAGCCCCGTTATCTCAGTAAATCTTAAAGAAGCGAATAAACCCGGCAGTATCGGTAAACCAATTCCCGGTGTTCAGGTAAAAATCTTAGATAGGGAAACAGACGAGGAATTACCTCGCGGTAAAGAGGGTAAGATTGTCGTGAAAGGTGATCTTGTTATGAAGGGCTATTATGGAGATCTCGAAGAGACCTCACTGCGAATTCATAACGGGTGGTACGATACCGGTGATATGGGTATCCTTGATGATGACGGATTTCTCTGGCATCGTGGACGTCTCCGCAGATTTGTGAAGATCGGTGGTGAAATGGTATCACTTGTAAAGGTCGAAGATGTGCTTAATAAACTACTTCCAAATGATGTTGTGTGCTGTGTCGTCGATGTTCCAAATCCAACAAAAGGCGCTGACATTGTTGCTGCTCTCACAACAGCAGAAATTGATTTTAAGAAAATCAAAAAGCAAATGGCAAAAGAGCTTCCCTCTATCGCAATACCAAAAGAATTCCATGTTATTGAGGATATTCCGATGATGGGAACTGGAAAAGTCAATTTTAGGGAAGTCGAACAGATCTGCCGGGAGTATCTCGATAACGGCAAAAAACATAAATCATAACAGAAAAGATTAGGACGAACTGAATGGCAAAACCAAAAGACATAAAAGCTGATAAAAAAGGTAAAATGAAGAAAAGATCTGCACTCCGTGAATGGATTGAAGCAATCGTTTTTGCGGGTATCGCTGCGATCATTATTCGGACATTTATAATCGAGACATTTCTTATACCGTCAGAATCCATGGAAAGCACCTTTCTCAAAGGGGATCAGCTTATCGCAAATAAATTCGTGTATTGGTTTCGAGAACCAAAGCAGTTCGAGCCCGTCATCTTTAAATTCCCATTTGATCCATACGACCCGGAGCCTACAGACCGCTATACCAAGCTGATCCGTCCGATTTATTGGGATAAAAAGAACTTCTTCTTCAAATTCTATAAACGCCGGGATTTCATTAAACGAATCATTGGTCTACCCGGAGATACAATTCAGATCATCGATAAGAATGTGTATGTAAATGGAAATTATGTAAAAGAGAAGTACGTTCAGCATACTGATTTTCGTATCATACCCCGCGAACAGGGACGCCTCTACATCAACAATGAATTTATGGGAAGCAGGGATAATTTCGGGCCTGTTGTTGTGCCTGATAGCTGCTACTTTGTAATGGGAGATAATCGAGATAACAGCAATGATTCACGCTACTGGGGTTTTCTCGAAAGAGAATATATTAAGGGTATACCTATGATCATTTACTGGTCGATGGGAGATCATCATAAGATAAGGTGGAATAGGATACTCAAGATCCCAAAATAAATCCTGCTTACTTTATTTAAATATTTTGCTGTGAAAGAAATTTCAATCTATATTCATATACCATTTTGCCTTCAAAAATGCAGCTACTGTAATTTCTATTCCATCGCATATGATACACAAATTGTTGAGAAATACATGAGGGGATTGATAAAAGAGATTGGGAAATTCAAAGGAAACGATTACATCGTAAAATCCGTGTATTTCGGTGGTGGAACTCCATCGTTGCTTTCTTTTTTTCAACTATTCCCTATCATTTCTAAGATTGCTCATACTTTTCATATTGATAAAAATGCAGAAATAACACTCGAAGCAAATCCATCCACGATAAACCGGATAAAAGCTCAGGATTGGAAAACGCTGGGCATCAATCGAATAAGTATCGGCGCGCAGTCCTTTCATGATAATGAATTGAAATTACTTGGCCGCATTCATTCTGCTGAAGAAATTGAACAAGCAGTGGAATGTGTTGCTGAATATTGCACGCTAAATTATTCACTCGATCTGATGTACGGCATTCCGGGGCAAACCTGCGATTCATGGAGAAAAAGTATCTTGCGCGCGATTGAGCTTCATCCTATGCATATTTCATCATATTGCCTTTCTGTTGAGAAAAACACTCCTCTTTATAACATCAAAGATCAGCTTCCATTCCCTGATGAAGATTCCCAACGAGATATGTACTATTCTATGATTTCATTTTTGGAATCTCATAACATCCAACAGTATGAAATATCTAATTTTGCTCTTCGAGGATATGAATCACAACACAATACTTCATATTGGATGGGAAAAGAGTATGTTGGTTTTGGTGCTTCAGCTCATTCTTATTACAATATGACCCGATACGCAAATATTTCTGATGTAAATCGCTATATACATTCGATACAAAATGAACTTCCGATCGTAAAGAGTAAAAAGGAGATCCCTACTCGAGAATATATCTCAGATTTAATATTTCTTGGTCTGAGAATGAGAAGAGGAATTTCATTGTCCTCAATAAAAACACGTTATGGATTTGATCTTGAAAAAGAATATAAACACACGATTGAGACATATTCAAAACTTGGATATTTGACAATTGTGGATGATCACCTGAAATTAACCCGTAAAGCACTCTTTGTGTCTGATGAAATATTAAGAGAGTTCGTATAAATGAAAAAAACAGCACTTCTCGTATTCATAATTTTATTACCAGTATTGGGCTGGTCAGATATTCTCATTCCGATGGACTTCTCCCAAACCGATCATCTAAAGTCATATGGGATTGTATATAATGCTCTTGAAAACGGATATGACGGCAAGTGGCTGTTAAATTATAGGGATGGTTCATTTCTATTACCTGAATCCGAAGACATCGAATCTCTGTGCCGCCTAAGAGGTGTGTCTTACGAATTGGTTTCTCCAATGGACTATCTTGCGATCGAGCAGACGATCCAGAAATCGAACATGGATGTTGTACATCTTGAAAAAGCACCAAAGATTGCAGTCTATACATTGCCGGAAAGCAAAGCCGGGCAGGTAAAGGGATTTGCAGGAGAGCCATGGGATGATGCTGTCACGCTTGCACTTACGTATGCTCAGATACCGTATGATACGATTTATGACATAGAAGTGTTACAAGGAAAACTGGAAGAATATGATTGGCTTCATCTTCATCACGAAGATTTTACCGGTCAGTTCGGTAAATTTTATGCAGGATTCCACAGCACAGACTGGTACAAGAAGATCAAGGAAATCGATGAAGAGCTTGCTCGCGAACTTGGATTCGCAAAGGTCTGGCAACTCAAACAAGCCGTTGTAGAGATGATCCGGGAATATGTTCGAAACGGTGGATTTCTTTTTGCGATGTGTGCTGCGACCGACACCTATGATATTGCACAAGCTGCAGCTGGTATCGATATCTGCGATGTACCCTTTGACGGTGATCCTATCGATGCTCATGCTGAGAAAAAACTCGACTTTGATAGAACCTTTGCATTTGAAAACTTTACCCTAGTTAAAAATCCATACGAATATGAATTCTCAAGTATCGATGCAAGCAATTATGCACAGATAAGAGGAGCAGAAGCAGACTATTTTACCTTATTTCAATTTTCTGCAAAGTATGATCCAGTACCGACAATGCTGACACAATGTCATGTTAATGTTGTGAATGGATTCCTCGGACAAACAACTTCTTATCACAAGGAATTTGTTAAGAAAAGTGCCATAATTCTTGGTGAGGTAGAAGGTGCTAATGAAGTAAAATATCTCCATGGAAATTTTGGAAGAGGAACATATACATTCTATGGCGGACATGATCCTGAGGACTATCAGCATAGGATCGGCGATCCCCCAACACTATTAGAGTTGCATAAAAACTCTCCCGGCTACAGACTCATCCTCAATAATATCCTTTTCCCAGCAGCTAAGAAGAAAAAACTAAAGACCTAATACCCCGTTTTTGTTTGTCTTGATCAATTTCTCATTGACCATATCCCTAACGATTCTTTGAACTCTTTCTGTATCTTCATTAAGTATTCCCGCAACATCTTCAATCGTTATTTTCTGCTCTTTAAGCAAAATATCAAGCAATCTTCCGCGTATCTGCCTGTCCGAACCCTCAAATTTTGACTGTTTATTATAGTGCCTGCTGCGGTTATTGAGATTTCCAATTTCCTTTTTAAGAAAAGCGCCGTAATCCATGAGTGCAGAATACCATTCCCGTGCATGCCCCTTATCATATGTTTGATTGAGCAATTCGAGAATTTCATTATCATGAATGTCGTCCTTCTCTTCAAAGAAGTAATGTATATACACCGTCCTGATATTAGTTTCTATAAACAGGACATCTTTATTATATGCGAATGCAAGCAAAGAACGTGCTGTTGCTTTTCCAATTCCGGGTAACGATTCGAGCTCTTCTGCTTCACCTGGTAAAATCCCGTCATGTATCTTTTCGATTGTTTTCGCACACTCATGTATCCATTTTGCACGACGATTATAACCAAGTCCTTTCCATACGCTCAGGACATCGGGGAAAGCGCTTTTTGCGAGTGTTTCAAAATTTGGGAAATTTTTTATAAATTCATTATATTTTTCTATTACTCTATCCGTTTGTGTTTGCTGGAGCATTATTTCCGAAACAAAAATACAATATGGATCATCAGTATTTCGCCATGGAAAATCCCTTTTATGCGCTGTATAAAATGAGTATACTTCTTTTTGAAACTCAGCTTTCTGGCTTGGAGTTATCTTCATTTATTGTTTTCTTTTTCATATGATGTTTGACAAGAACTTCTAACCTGCAATAAGCCAAATACACTACGATACCCAGGATCATGCCAAATACCGCACCTCCAATGATATCAAGCGGAAAATGAACACCCACATAAATGCGTGAAAATCCGATTAAAACAGCAAATCCAAAGAAGTATCCGGCGTATTTATTGTAAAAACACGAAAAAACCGTTGCTGCCGTGAACATATTCATGGCATGGTTGGAGGGAAATGAGAATGACGTTTTCATACCAATGAGAAAATTACCCCCATCTACAAAAAATTCAGGATGGCACGGACGGTATCTACCCACAAGGGCTTTTATTATCCTATAAGCAATAAGATCAGAAAGGGCAACTGCTATGACAACAACCACAAGTACTCCAATCGCTCTTTTCTTTTCCTTAATGACAAAGAAAATAAGTGCGATGAGGATAACGATCAGCCAGTTTCTCGGCTCTGTAATGACAGGAAATATCTTATCAAAAAAACCGTTGGATAGTGTTTTATTAAAGAACAGAAAGACCGATCGATCTGCCTGCAAAAGGAAATGGAACATTAAAAAGAAGGTTAGTTAATGTGACACTCTTCGATTATAGCAATTTTCGATGATATGGATGCAGTTTCTTTAAAATGCTCATTTGCTGCGCCTTGTTTCTCCGAGATAAGCTTTGCCTTGCATGTTTTCCCTGCAAGTTCAGTAAAATTATCGGGCGGTATTGTATAACTTCCTGTATCAACACTGTCTTCCGGGATATCTACATATACAACTCCGACATCATCTCCGTCATCGTACGAAAATTCTATACTCATAGGATAATCCTGAATAACCTCTTCCCATGTTACCTGCACGCTATCTGTATGATTAAAAGTAGCAGGAATATTGAAGGTATGAAGTTCCTGGAACTGGGTTCTGATTGTTGAGTCATAGGTATCGCCGTTACTCATTGTTACGGTGATCGTATAATTTGTATTTAAAAAGATTGGATAGTTTCCACTTGTTTCATAATAGGGACCACCCGTAATTAAGTATTCAAGTGTAAGATTTGTGCCGTTTACAGACACACCGCCGTCCATGATCTTAACAAGGTTCAAATTTTTATCGAAAAGGAATGCTATTGCCTCTCCCGTGGTTGTTTTAGTATTATCCAACGTCCTTTCAACTGATAGGGTTGGAGAAATTTTTGAAGGATCGTTAAGGGGTTCATCCGAAAGGGGTGAATCACATTGCGTTAATAATATTGAAGATATTATAAAAAATATTCCAAGTAATAATCTACTATACTTTTTCATTGCCTGCTCCTGATTTTTCTTTGAGCACATTTTACTCATATATTTGGTCAAGAAATTAATGATTAATAATTCTCTCTCATTTAATTCTTTGACAATTATTTGTCTTCATAAAAAACAAGCAGAAATATCATGCAGGGACGGCTATTCTATGAAGAACCTGATTCAAATTCATAAATACCTCGAACCGGATCGTATTATCGATATAATTTCCGATAACAAAGACGAAGCGCTGAAAGAACTTTCAGGAATAATATGTAACAGCGAACTTATTACTGACCCAAAACTATTTCTTAAGAAAATTTATGACCGGGAAAAACTAATGAGTACCGGCATTGGATATGGCATTGCTGTTCCCCACATACGTGACAAATCCATACAGGATTTTGTTATCGCACTCGGCAGAAAAGTAGAAGGGCTTGAGTATGAATCCATAGACAACAAACCGGTTTCTCTCATATTCATGATCGGTGCTTCGGATACGCAGGACAAGGATTATATTCGCCTTCTGTCCCGTCTTGTTCTTCGTCTGAAAAACAGATCATTTGTACAAAAACTCCTCTCTGCTCAATCTCCGCAAGACATGTATTCTCTTATCAAAACGCAGGATTAGATGTATACAACTCATTTCATTTTTATTTTTCTTGGAATATCACTCATTGCTGCGCTTATCTTCTCGAATGGTGCAAAACTTCTAAAATCACCACTTATTGTAGGTTATATTATTGCTGGAGCATTGCTTGGTCCAAGTGTTTTTAATTTTATTTCCTATGAACAGATTAGGTCACTCGAGATCATTAATGTCGTTACACTATCGCTTATCGGTTTTGGTATCGGTGGTGCGTTAAGATGGAGTGAAATAAAAAAATTGGGAAAAGTTATTATTTATACGCTGTTTTTTGAATCCTTTGGTGCGTTCTTTTTTGTTAGTATTGCGTTGAGTCTCCTTCTTAAAAGCATCCCACTTGGACTTATTTTCGGCGCACTTGCCGTTGCCACAGCTCCAGCAGCTACAGTGGAAGTTGTTCGTGAGTATAAAGCAAAAGGAACATTAACAACAACACTCTATGCAATTGTCGGATTGGATGATATTCTTGCGCTTGTTATTTATATCATCATTATGCCGGTTGCATTAATCTTTCTTGGAGATGTGCACACGAGCACAGCATCATCCATTCTTTCTGCACTGGGTACAGCTGGTCTTGAAATGTTCCTCTCCGTTATTATCGGAGTTGCAATTGGATTTCTTATGATGCTGGTGAGTCAACGCATACATGACCGGGTCAAACTCCTCATCTTTTCGCTTGGCATCATTCTTCTAAATTGCGGCATTGCTGAGATTTTGAAACTTTCTCCCATCCTTCTAAACATGGCTATGGGAATCGTGGTCATCAACTCAAAACCGATCAATGCCCGGAAAATATTCACTGCCCTCGGTGATTGGTCGCCACCGATCTATGTTTGGTTCTTCGTACTTGTCGGTGCCCGTCTTGACCTTTCATTATTGATAAAATTCGGACTTCTTGCAATTGTCTATATTCTCGCACGTTCTTCAGGCAAATGGGTAGGTGCTTACGTTGGCGGTTCGCTCTCCCACGCAACAGAACCTGTTCGGAAATATCTGGGATTCTGTCTTCTTGACCAGGCAGGTGTTGCGATCGGATTAGCTCTAGCAGCATCCAAGACCCTTGAAAATCTTGGCATGTCACTGTATGCGAACCAGATCATCAGCACCGTTACTGCAACGACGTTTCTCGTCATGCTTGTTGGACCGATATTTCTTAAATGGGCTCTATTCAAATCGGGAGAAGCCCTTGCAGACAGAGGAGATTAATTTTTATTAGGTGACACTATGTATATGATATTGCAGCTTTACAAAGTAAAATACTTAGATGATATAATGATGGCTCTGACAGAAGCCGGGGTCGAAGACACTATTGTTCTCAGCGGAGAATCCTTGAGTCATAAATTGACTTTCAGCATGCCGCTATTCGCTGGTTTTAGAAGTACATTCGGCGACGAAAAGCAATTCACAAACCTCATCATGGCCGTAGTCGATAATACTCAAATTGATTTTATGTTGGAAGAACTTAAACGGTCGGATGTGAATTTTGTTGACGATGGAATTGGAAATATCGTATTACTTCCAATAGAAAAAATAATTTAGACTATGAGAAAAACATTTAGAAAAAATAAAACTGAGCTAGCCCAGCACTGGAAAAACTATCTCTTTCAAAGCCTTTTCGCAACTGTTTCAGTATTTCTCATTCTCATCATCCTCAAATTCAGCAATGCGATCGTGATCGCTTCTATCGGTGCAACGGTCTTTATTGTATTCGCTATGCCGAACAGCGTTTCCGCACGTCCCAGAAGCATAATTGGTGGACATCTTACGGGTTTGCTCGTTGGTTCTTTGATATCCCTTATACCTTTCTCGTCTTTCTATATTGAGATACTCATACTTGCTGCATCGGTTGGAATTTCGATGTTCATAATGGTCATGATAGACTGCGAGCATCCTCCTGCATGCGGAACTGCACTTGGTATAGCTTTGATAGGATTTTCATGGGAGATAGCTTTTGCTGTTGTCATATTCTCAATACTACTTGCTGCTATCCACGATATTTTCAAGAATGTAATCCGCGACCTTGTATAATTTAAATGATTGGTAAATGATAGGGCATTTCATATTTTGAACAAAGCAAAAATTAGCTATAAGGAAATTGATATGAAAGTAATAAATAAGGCTCAAAAAGAACGAGAAGAATTTTTATTTGTGCTTCTGGAATACGCTTCTAAAAAGGAGGAATTCAATCCACATTTTTACAAAGAGGAAATGCTAAAAATACTTAATTTTGATGAAAGTAAATTTAATAAAATACAAAAAAGTCTAGGAGATGAATATTGTTCTTTTGTTGATCGTATAGACTGTAAGGACCGTTATAAAATTGATACAAGCAATTGTTGGAAACTGCATGATAAATTTAAAGACTGGAGACTGAATAAGTCATTAAAAACTCTTACAATAACATTATTAGTAATAGCCTTAATAACATTAGTAGTAGCATTACCTTCAGCTATTGACACTTTAGATACATCTTCAGGAAAAATACAAAATCAAACCATTATGACTCATGAACATCCAATCAAAAATCAATAATTAGACGCCCTTAGCTTGAGATTATATAAAAACCTTTGTCATACTCCCGGATGGAGTAATTCGTAGCATAATCGAAAGTCTATTCCTTAAAACTTTTTACGTTTCATTCTAGAATTTTCTCAATCCACTTAAGACATGCACTCCCATAAAAGTACTTTTGATAGTCTATCAAGTATTGCATTAATACTCGCTATGTATAGTATACAAAATTTTTTGTGTAATATAAAATATTGACAGGGAAATTATGAAATATTTCTTTAATTTGTTGTAATTATTATTGAATAATATAAGTGTGTTATGAATTGTGAATATTTTAAGATTATTGTACTTTTTGTACTATTAATAAGATGATATACTACAGAAAAAGAATAGGAAATTACTATGTTTGGATTTTTTTAAAAATATATTCTCTAGTAATAAAAAACAATCAAAAATTGAATTTGGCGTAAAACTTGTTGTTAATAATGAGATAAATCCTGCTAGAGAGAAGTTAAAGAAAGCTACAATCCTAAAAAATGAAAAAAAGTATGATGAAGCTTGTAAAATACTGAAAGAGGCATTCTCTTTAAAGGGATCTAATGATCTTATGATTAAAGAACGCCTGAGGCTTCCTATGTACTTACAACTAGCTAATAAAAACGATGAGGGGTGGAGAATTCTAAATGAACTCAATGTTAAATTTGTAGATGTCTTTTCACAAGCAGAAATTGCTAACCAAATGAGAATTTTTCTTCAAAAAGAAAAGAAATATACTCAAGCTATACTATTCTCTATTTGGAGTATATGCAAAGAAGTCGAACGTGATAGATGTAATATACGAGGAAGTGTTGAGTTTGCAGACCAATTGGCTTCAAACAAGCGGAAATATAAATTTCACCAAGATGATAATATTGAAAAGGTATATGGAAAAACTCCGAAAGGAAATCCAATAACAGATTATAATTACAAAATATTTGTTGACCGAATTAACGATAATATCTCAGTAGATGGTGTAAGTTATCGAATATTACCCCTTTTAAAAAAGTTAAATAAAGATAAATTATTACCGAGCTTATCTAAATCCATATCTGAATATTTAAATTCTTCAAAAGTTTATAACCTTAATAAAATAGGAGAAGTTATAAACGAAATCTTATTAAAAGAAGATAATACCTTTTAAAATTACAAGGTAATTCACGACAAATTTGCTTCACAATAACTTCCAAAATTTCTGTGTTTTCTGTTATTTAAATAGTAACATAAACAATATCATACTCCTGAAAGATTTCTTTTCACAACCAAACTAATATCCCAAGATATTTGACAACCATTCTTCATATCTTTCCAATCCAACTATAATAGTGTGTAATATATAAGGTGCTTGTGTGCGTGCTATTGGCATAATACCAAGAGGGAATTCCGTGAAAATCGGAAGCGGTCCCCGCCACTGTAATCAGCATCTTCAAGAGGAGACGTCACTGATCCCGATCAATTGGGAATGGGAAGGCATCCTCGTTTCGCTGTAAGCCAGGAAACCTGCCTTATGTATTAGACGATTATTTTTCGGTGGAAGAAATAATTCTCATACAATGAGAACCCAATTTCCACCGAGATTGGGTTTTTTTCATGAAAAAAAGTATTATCCTGGTTTTTCTAATCTTCATGCTGAGTTGTACTGGCCGCCAACCTGTAAATGCACCACATCCCCGGATTGTTGTGCTATCTCCCGAACTGGCAGAGATAATCTGTGTGCTCGGTGCTGAGGAACACATAATCGGTATCGTGCTGGAGTGTGACTACCCGGATGAGTTACATGAAATAAATTCTGTTGGCAGCTTCAGCTCACCAAGCATCGAAAAGATCGCTGCACTAGAACCGGATGCAGTACTTTGTACAGGTATGGAACAGGAGATACTATCCCATCAACTTGAGAAACTCGGAATGGAGGTTTTTCGCTTCTTTCCTTCATCATTAACATCATTATACGAAACAATAGTCTCGGTAGGTGAACTTCTTCATCATGACCAAGAAGCTGATTCACTTGTTCAATACATGCAGCAGAAAATCGAGAAAATTCCAAAACTAACCAATAAGCCATCCGTTTATATTGAAATATACAACAAACCTCTTATGACTGCGTCTTCAGGTTCCTTTGTTGGAGACCTTCTTCGAGCAACTGGTCTTGAAAATATCTTCCCTGAATTGCCGCGAGAATACTGTGCTGTCTCATCAGAAAATATCGTGAAACTCGATCCTGATATTATTATCATCACCTATCCGAATGCAACAAAGAAGGATATCACAAGCAGGCTTGGATGGCAAACCATCTCAGCAGTAAAGACAAACAACATATACACAACAGAAGATATCGATCCTGATCTGCTCCTTCGAGCTGGTCCGAGAGTTGTACAGGGCATTCAAAAACTTTCAGAATTGTCTAAGCAAAATGAATAAAAAACTTTACCTTGTTTTTGCTTTTATAGCACTCCTCATTGTCGTCTTTATATCGTTACAGATCGGGGGAAGTTCAGTAAATCTTTTTTCTCTATCAGAAATCGGCAGAAATATTCTTTTCAATATACGTCTTCCGCGAATTCTTCTCGGTATTGCAGCAGGACTCATTCTTGCATCGACCGGTGGTGTGCTTCAGGGCATGCTTCACAATCCTCTTGCAGAACCTTATCTTCTTGGTATTTCTTCCGGTGCAGCACTTGGCAGCATCATCGGGCTTCTCTTAAAAAAAGTTTACCTTATGCCCATTTTCGGTTTTCTTGGTGCACTTGTAACAATGATACTTGTCTGGAAGATAGCACAAAAACAAAGGCACGTAGACAAAACCCGACTTATCCTCTCTGGTGTGATCGTCAACATGTTCTTTTCTGCGATCATTGCATTTTTGATGAGTGTTTTTCATAAAGACCTGGCGCAGATTTTCTCAATTCTTATGGGAAATCTTGGATTTATTTTCTCACATTCCAATGCTTTTCTGCTCTGGATTATTGTTGGATGTTCAATCGTCGGAGTGGCTGTTCTCTGCTTCTTTTCTGTAAGACTAAATGTCCTTTCAATGGGAGATTATTCAGCAGAAACGCTCGGTGTAAATGTCTATAAAACGCGAAAGTATCTTTTTATTCTCACTTCATTCCTCGTTGGTATAATCGTATCTTTCGTCGGGATTATCGGCTTTGTTGGTTTGATCATTCCGCATATAGCGCGTCTTTTGATCGGGTCGGATAATCGTTACACGCTTCCGCTTTCCGCTCTGCTTGGTGCAACATTCCTTGTTCTGTGTGATACTATAGCACGTTCTGTGCTTGTAATCGAAATCCCTGTTGGGGTTATTACCGCACTTTTTGGTGCACCGTTTTTTGTATATTTGTTAAAGAAAAAATAAATCGTTCTTTTTAGCTATATAGTGTGTTGATGAGCATCCGGTTTCGCTATACGAGCGAAATCTTCACTGATGCAATATCCGGAAATTTCTCCATACGTTCGTTGATCTCATGTTTCAGGTCATCGATAAAGGGATCATCCTTCTGGATTGCCAGCTCAATCAGTACATTCTTATTGTCATCGATGCCTACATACTTGAGCAGCCTTAAGCTTACGATGTCTACTCCGACTTTGCCATAGATCACTTTCTGTAATTCTTTTACGAGATTCTTCTTTGTAAGATTATCATCGAGCTCTTTGCCAAGATGTTTGTGTTCCCAATCCTTTATCGCAGAACGAAGTGCATCGACAGCAAGGACTGAGCAGTGCATCTTAACGGGCGGGAGACCACCGAGTTCTTCAGCCGCCTGTTTCCAGGAGATCTCTTTTGCTTCCTTCAGTGTTTTACCCAGAGCAAGGTCTGTTATAATCGATGCTGTTGCAATATTAGAAGCACATCCATAGGATTGAAATTTAATATCTTCAATGACCTGCGTTTCTGGATTTACCTTCAGATAAACGGTTAACTGATCACCGCAAGCGGGACTCCCCTCTGTGGCAGACGCATCAGGTTTTTCTAATGTTCCCACATTATGAGGATTCTTAAAATGCTCGATCACCAATTCCGAATATTTGATAGCCATTATTGCTCCTTCTTACCAAGGGGACTTCTTCTACGAAGTTCTTTTGCTGTTTTCTCAAGCGCATCCACGGTTTTAAGAATACCTTCCTTTGTCACAAACCGATCCAGCGTAAAACGTACTGACCCATGTGATTCCTCATGAGTTCTACCCGTATTCATCAGAATATAATTTGGTTGCAGATTTTGTGAAGAGCATGCTGAACCTGTCTCGACATGGATATTATCAAAATCGAGCATCATCATGATGGCTTCACCTTCAATGTATCTGAAGGTTATATTCAGATGTGCCGGACTTCGTTCTCCCAGCGGAGGTCCATTCAAAACCACGTCAGGAATTCTTCTCATTATCTCATCATAGAGCAACTTCTGGAGTTCCCTGTAATGTGCTATCTGTATATCAAAATCAGTGAATGCTAACTCGACTGCTTTTGCAGCTCCTACAATACCCGGAATATTGATCGCACCTGGTTTGAGCTTGTACAACCGTACAATGCCAAACTGCGTCGGAATGATCTTCGTTCCTTTTTTGACATAGAGAATTCCCATGCATTTGGGTCCATTGAATTTATGAACTGAAATAGAAAGTGCATCGATTCCAAGCTCATTCACATCGAGAGGGATTTTTGTATAAGCTTCGCATGAATCCATGAAAAGGTAGATCTTTTGATCTGCCTGGTCAAGTATATCCCGAATTGCTTTTGCATCCTGTATTGTACCAAGAATATGATTGATGTGCGTAAATGCAGCAAGCACGGTATCAGGTCTGATCGCTGCTTTCAATTCTTCAAGGTTCAGATAGCCGTCCTTATTTGCAGAAATATAGGTTCCTTCAAAGCCCTGTTTTTCCAAGCCCTGAAATACAGCCAGCACTGATGGATGTGAAACAGTCGAACAGATGAAATGCTTTCCCCGATCTTTATTTGCCTGCATGATACCCTGGATCGCAATATTATTAGCATCAGTACCACCAGATGTGAAGGTTATCTCTTCCGGTTCAGCATTCATCGAATCTGCAACCCGTGCCTGTGCATCTTCAATTACTTCAGCTATCTCTGTTCCAATACTTGTAAAAGAACCCGGATACCAGTATTTATCCGTCATATAAGGCATCATAGCTTCGAGTACTTCCGGTGCAAGTTTGGACGTTTTGCAGCTATCGAGATATACTTCCTTTTCGCTCATCACACACTCCGCTATTTTTCAAGAAAATCAGCTAAAGTATAAGAATCAAGAAAGTCATTAATATGAGTATTAAAATTATTCCAAAAATCCTGGAACGAGCATTCATCAACAAACTCACAGAGTTTTTCGCTCTTTCGGTCGTTGCAACTGTGAATATTTGTTCTTCCATCAACTGCCTTGATAATATCTTTTGTCGTTATCTTCGAAGGATCTCGGCTGAGTCTGTATCCTCCCTTGCGCCCTTTAACAGATGTAACAATGCCTGCCATCCTCAATCTTCTGAACAATTTCTCAAGATACTTATGAGGAATTTTTCTCGCTGTTGCGATTTTAACAATAGAGTAAGGATATTCTTTATCCTGGTATGCAAGTTCCTGAAGAGCTCGCAAACTGTAATCGGTGTCTATCGATATTTTCATTATGACCTCCATGATCATATTTTATTAAAACATACAAAACAAGTATATTAACGTCAATAAAAAAATGATACTTATTTCTGATTTATTTTTTGCATATACGGAAAATCCAGTTCTCACGGGCATTTCCTTCGATGTCGATGCTCATGATTTTATTGGTGTGATCGGTCCGAATGGCGCAGGAAAATCAACACTCCTGAAATGCATGTGCGGGTTTTTAGATACATACAAGGGAAAAATTATTATTAAAAACAAACAACTTCATGCATATTCTCATCTTGAACGAGCAAAGCAGATCTCAGTTGTGGTTCAGCAACCTCATTTCGAATTTGATTTTACGGTCATGGATGTTGTTCTGATGGGAAAGTATCCCTATCTTGGTTTCTGGCAGAATTATACACAGGAACATATTGCGCAAACTGAAGCTATCCTACAGGAACTTGGCATTGAACATCTCGCAGATAGATATCTCAGCGAATTAAGCGGAGGAGAATTCCAGCTTATTATGATAGCGAGAGCTCTCAACCAGAATACAGACATTCTTCTTTTTGACGAACCGGCATCCCATCTCGACATCCATCACCAAATCGGCATATACTCGCTTCTTAAAAAACAAAATGTAATTCAGAAAAAGACGATCCTCGCAGTCTCCCATAATATCAACCTTGCTGCCGAATTCTGTAACAAGATCCTTATCCTCGATAAAGGAAGGATAATCGCATACGGAAAAACAGAAGACATATTGAGGAAAGATATTCTTAAGACTGTTTTTCATGTGCCAATCGAGGTGACGATAAATCCTTTTACTGGCAAGCCAAATGTACTCTACAATTATGCTCATGAGACTGATAAAGTGTAAATTTCTCTGCCTAATTCTCTTTCTCATTATACCTTCGATTGTTTTCTGCAGGGTAAGCTCCAAGATAGGTGGGAGAATTATATCTTTAAAAGACTACAGCTCGATACCCTATGTGTGCATTGAAATAATTAAAACCGGTGAGATAATTCTTACCGATGAGGAGGGATGTTTTAATATCGATCCACATCCATATAAAGAATCATTGGAATTATCACTATCAAGTATTGGATATAGAAATAAACATTACATATTTGAACCGAAAATTCGTTATGCAATTATTGGACTAGAACCTGAACCGATAATCATTCCAGGTATGACAGTCAAGAGTAAAAAAGACAATGTGCTGACGCTTTCACAATCCAATATCTCAGTTATCCTTCCAAAAGGCACCACTGTTTTGGAAACCGAGGAATTGATTGCTCAACATCCTGATATTATTCTTGAAGAAAATGCAATGGGCGAAAAATCGATACGAATCATGGGGTATAAATCGCGGCATGTTGCTCTTTTGGTCGATGGAGTAACGGTAAATAATCCAACGATGAATACGCTTGGGACTATTCCTCTCGAACAGATCGATCACATAGAAGTGCTTTCGGGTAATGCATCGTCGGTATCCGGAAATGCTGCAATGGGGGGAGCGATCAATTTTGTGACAAAGAATCCTAATAAAGAATTTTCTTACGATACCACGATCTTTGCAGGCAGTTGGGATAATTATTCAACCAATCTTAATATCAGTGTCCCTAACCAAAGAATTTTAAACAGTATTAATTTCTATGCGCATAAAGGGTCTAACAATTTTCTTTATTACAACGAGCAGGAGCAAAAGGATATTCGGCGCATTAATAATGATATCACCGAAAGCTCTCTCTCGACCAAAAATGTGATTTTATTTTCACACAACATATCTTCGACCTTAGCATTCCAATGGTATATGGCGGAGAGAGGTATTCCCGCTCAGTCGACCGATTATATGTGGTACAAACATGCACGAGCTCAAGCTTCACGGATCAATTTGAAAGAAAGTATCCAGATTGAATCTGATGAAACTAAACATGATTTTGTGCTCTCCTATCAACATGCAAACAGTCAATATCTTAACGATATCGATAACGTCTTCTTTGCATATAACTCAGAAAATAGTTCTTCAATTTTTGATGCTGCATGGCAGCTGGATCATCTTCTCGGATCGTGCAGCTCCCGACTAAAAACCGGATACAGGCATGAAACATATTCCTATCACGACAATCTTGATCCTTCCCAAACCATATCTTTAAAAACCCGTAATAATATATTTGCATCTTATGAAAGTTCGATACCCATACTTCTTTCGCGTAGCAGCATTTCAGTCATTCCATCATTACGATTCGATACTTTGATAAATGAAAATTCATTCCTCTCTTCTAATGTAACAATAGAAATACCTCGTAATCCTGAAGAATTCCAGCTGACACTTTCTGGTGGAAATTCATACACAATGCCCGAATTCACGTCTCTTTTCTGGAAAGGAGATTCTCGCGTGCAGGGAAATCCCGACCTGAAACCAGAGAGATCGTTTGGCGGTAAAACAATCATAAGGTGGAAATCAAAGAAATTTACTTTTGAGATGACCGGATCGTACAATCGTATCGATGATCTGATATATTGGTTCAGAAGCGCGATGGGGGTCTGGAAACCTGAAAATCTTGCCGATGCAGATTTGTACGGATTTTCTGGATCGGTTGGTTGGAAACCATTTGAATTTCTTTCACTTTCAATGAGTGGCTCAAAAATTTTCCCTATAAATAAAACCACGAACAGTGACCATTATAATAAGGATATCCCGCATAATCCTCTGCACAAATTGAACTCTGAAATAGAAGTATCACTTCTTCCTATCGAACTCTCTCTTTCAATTACCAATCTCGGCAGGCAATATGACAATTTCAGCAATACTGTTACCGTTGACGGTTACACGGTCTGCAATGCAGGAATCTCTTGCCAGGCAGCACTTTCCAAGAAATTCACTTTGCAAACCCATTTCAGCATACGTAATTGCTTCGATGAATCCTATGAATCATCCAGGAACATCCCTGCGCCCGGCAGAAGTTTTGGGTGCTCCTGCAAACTCATATATAAATAGAAAGGTTCCTATGAAAAATTTCCTATTATTCTTTGTATTCTGCCTCCTCTTCACCCGGCTTAGTGCACATGACGTTTTTATTGTAAACAGCAATGATGAAACCCTCTCCCGATACGATACTGAAACAGAAGTACTCGAAAATCACATTCTCCAGCTCGGTCAGTATGCCAACCAGATCGTTGTTCAAGAAGACAGATCATATGTCGTTAACTCGGGTATTCATCACATTCAAATAATCGATCTTGAAACAGTTTCCACAACCGGCTATATCAACTGTCCGAACGGTTCGAATCCTTACTGGATGGAGTTGCATCCAGATGGGCAAAAAGCTTATGTAACAGGTCTTTTTACCAATAGCGTTTATGTTCTCGATCTTGTGAATAATATTGTTTCAAATACTATTTCTGTTGGCTCAGTGCCTGAGGGTATGATCCTTTTCAATGAAAATTTATATGTCATGAATTCATCTTATGGCTCAAGTACTGGAACTGTTTCAGTTATAGATATCAATTCTGAAATCGTAACGAACACGATCCCTGTTGGTAATAATCCTCAGTTTGGAGCAGTGGATGCACTCGGTCGTTTACATGTTGTATGTACAGGTAATTACGGCTACACAAGCCCTGCTGTTTGGGGTAAAATTTATGTAATAAACACGAACAATTATTATGACATAACTGTCCTTGATATTGGAGGTTCGCCAACCAAGATCGCTATACATCCAAATGGTACCGCTTATCTTGCCGATGGCTTCGGGCTTGGGTATATGGCATACAATTCTCTTGATCTGTCCATCATACATTCATCATCAGAACTCTGGGCAAGTGGCGGAAGTTTTATAAAAATTGATGAAGACGGCACATTATATCTCGGTGACTCAATGGATTGGATCAATAATGGACGATTGTATATCTATTCAGAATCTGAAGAGCTTCTTAATACACTCACTGTCGGTGTTAATCCCCAAGATGCTGGATTCTACTATCCGGGTGTTGGTGTAGATGTGCCACCGCAAGAAGAAATAACTGCATGCAATTATCCGAATCCCTTCTCGAACTCGACAAAATTATCGTTTTCTTTAACCACTAATTCACACGAATTATCTTCAATAGAAATTTACAATATTAAAGGACAAATGATAGAGCAATTAGGAATTAGTCCGTCAGCTGGCGGATCGGATTTAGAAATTTCTTATAACTCTTCATCACATTCATACTTTTGCCAAGTGACTTGGAACGGCGAAGACAATCATGGTAAAAAAGTTCCCAATGGTGTTTATCTTTACAAAATAATCGCTAATGGAGTAGAAACTGCATTTCATAAAATGATTTTATTGAGATGAGATGAACTATACAGAATTTTTAGAAGAGATATTCGCAAAGACTGCTACCGATCGTAAGATAGAGCTTACGAGGATCAGGAAATTTCTTGATGCCATCGATAATCCTGAAAAAAAATTACAGTGTATTCATGTTGCCGGAACGAACGGCAAAGGTTCTACGTGCGCTGCAATCGAGTCGATCCTGCACGCCCACGATTTCTCGGTCGGGCTGAACACCTCTCCCCATCTTGTTGATTACAAAGAACGGTTCAGAATCAACAAACAGGAAGTCGAACCCGAAGAACTTCTCAATCTCTACTTTACAAGAAAAGCAGCACATGATACATTCGATACGACCTATTTTGAGATTTCAACTGCGATTGCGTTTGAACTTTTTTTTAATAAAGGAGTTGATTTCTCCATCATGGAAGTTGGTCTCGGCGGTCGACTCGATGCCAGCGTACTGCTGAATGCTGTTATCACGGTCATTACGAATATCGAATATGATCATACTAAATCCTTGGGTAAGACCCTGCCAAAAATAGCTGGTGAGAAAGCAGGCATTCTTAAAAAGGGCATTCCACTTGTTCTTGGCACAACACGTCCTTCAGCAAGAAAAGTAATACTCAGAAAAGCAAATGAACTCTCCTGCCCGGTCGTCGAATACGATAAGGTCGTTACCCTTTCCAACGAGCGATACGATGAAGACGGAGTTTATTATGAAATCTCAATTACGGCTTATGATGTTAACTTCAAAGGAATTCACTGCAACCTTGCCGGGAAACACCAGGTTGGGAATACTGCGCTTGGAGTTCTTGTGTGTGCGGTGCTAGCGAAATATTATGGATTTGTACTTGATGAAGAAAAAACCAAACATGCGCTTGCTTCTGTTGTGTGGAACGGACGCCTGCAAAAAGTAGGGAATAATCCAACAATAATTCTTGATGGTGCACACAATCCTGCAGGCATGAAGCAGCTTGTGCATAATCTCAAAACAATCTATTCCTATGATCGGCTTATTGCGGTGATCGGAATTCTCTATGATAAGAATATTCATAAGATGATCCAAACACTTGCCGAAGTAGCCGATGTCTTTGTGATAAGCAAATCACAATCTCACCGTGCAGCTCCTGTCGAAATACTGGAAAAAGAAGTAAAACGAACTGGAAAAGACTATCATGCCAGGCCGGATAGCATTTCCGCGTTTGAACACGCAAAAGCAATCGCACATAAAAATGATCTCATCTGCGTGTGCGGCTCGTTATATACAATTGGTGAAGTGCTGGGGTATTGTGAAAACAATAAATAGGAAAATACTGACTGATGACATTGAGTTCATTTGGACTAAATTGACTTCGTCAATGTTAAATCGGCATAGTCGATTTACTCCATAAATAGACAACGAATAACACACCCCGATACCGATTGCATCGGGACCACCCCTCTTGATAGAGGGGAATAATTTTCTTTACAAATATTTCATCATGTTTTCTTTTCAACCCGAGGTAACCATGAAACGAAAAGAAGACAAAGGTTGTATGAATGTATGGGGTAATATTTTGATTGCTATTTTAACAATTCTTATGATAATGAGTTGTGACATATTTCACGAGGACTGGGTAATCGAGTATGCATACCTCTGTACAATTGATACAACCGGGCAAAACTTCCAATATCTTATGAAAGCTGAGGATTTCAGTCTATATGTGGTTCCACCAGATAATAGTAAAATTCTTATTTTCAAATCAGATGCCCTTTACTCTGCTGATCTCGATGGCTCAAACTATCATCTGTATTCACAATGCCCGGATTCCATCAAATTTGGCATTAACCTTTCATGGGCTGAAACTCCAGAAGGGTTTAGGATAATTTGGTGTTATGCTGATGATATATTTGCGTATGATTATAATAATGATGAGTTCACGCAAGTTACTGATACACCTGATATTGAGGAAAGATATTGTTGCTTTTCAAATGATGGAATTCATATAACCTATTGCTCATGGATTCGTCCAGATACTGTGCACGTTAATCCATGGATTGATTCATCTATAAATATGATGTCTTATGATTATTCAGTTAAAACGTGTATAATTGAAGAACAGGCTAATGATATGTACTATGCAATTCCAATATTATCAAATAATAAAATATTATACTATGTATCGGGCTCGGATTCAATTAGAGGTATATATTCAATAAATCTTGATGGATTAAATAATACAAATTTATATAATGACATAATAACAATACTTCAGAAGTTTATAGCGATAGAAGAAGAAAATAGTATAATATTCACTGATAGCTATAACCTATACAAATTGAATTATGAAAATGGAGATCTGATGGAACTTGCTCCCGGAGAGAAACCGAGATTGTCGGGCAATAAAACTCATATTGCTTACTATTACGGATTACTTGAAATTATGGATACGGGCGGAAGTGATCACAGAGTATTGAAAGACGGATACATGACAACAATTTATCAACCACCAGTATTTTATCAGAATGATAGTAAACTACTATTTTTGATATTAAGAAAAATGAATTAAAAAATTAAGCCGAGTTCAGAACATTACTATCTGAATTCGGTTCAATATATAGTGCTATTTTAATCCAGATCCTTTGCCTGGTTCTCCTTTAAGTTGGGATCGAGTATTCTCTTGAAATCCTTGCCTGTAATGCTTTTATATACGAACTCAATTAGAAATGAAAATATTTTTCTTAAAAAGTCTCCCCGCCACTGATATCTACAGCACTATTTGCGTTGCACCTTCCATAATCAAACCGCAGGTTAAAACGATCATCAGTAAAAATGCTGATCCTGATCCCAGCTCCCACACTGCATCGAAAATCAGCTATATTCACATCCTTTACACTTTGCATTCCCTGCCCTGTGTCGAAGAACAGAGCAAACCCGATTCGTTTACCTATCTTTCCTTTAAACGGGAAAAAGCGGTATTCTGCGCGAAAAGCTATGCCGTTTTTATTTAAGAAAAGCTCATCTTTATATGCGCGCACATATTCTCCCAGTTTGAAAAGACGATAAAACGGTGATTGCCCAGACCGGAACGAGACATACTGCTGAAAAGCGAATACATGGTTTTGGTTGATGCTGATAAATTCACGCAGATCGAGTGTTACTTTTTCATAATCGTAATAACTTCCCAGCCACGAGCAGTAGGATTCGATCTTAACATTCGCATATAATCCTTTGCTGGTGAAATCTTCGCTGTCCCTGCTGTCATAGCTTATGCCTGCCCCGATCCCGGAAAGTAAATAACTCTCATTTCCCGGAACATTTTTCATAATTGCAGCATTTTCCCTTTGGGTGATGACACTATGAACTTGATCGGAATAGAAATGCAAAGCCCACCTGCTCCTGAGATTATATTCCCAGTCCAGCTGAAACTCGAAAATTTCAGGTGTGAATTCATACATTTCAGCTTGCGGGTCTGTATTATTTACTCCATAGAATTCGCTGGGCCATTTCATGAATGTTGCATCAAGATTGATCTCTGACTTTGAAATAGGGAAATTGAATTTTGGGAAAAATCTGAGTTTGAGCTGATTTTTCTCTGTATACATTGCCATGAAATCCAAATGATTTTTCAGGTCAGGAAATTTATTGAGACCATAACGATAATAGGTTATCAATCCGCCCCAGAAACCGGTTTCCTGAGAATATGCAAATTGCGGGAATATAGCAAATTCCGAATTCTTTTCTTCTTCACCCTGTAAAGAAAGAGACATCATGAAAATAATAAAGACTAAACAAACCTTATTCACATTACTTCTCCAGTTTTAAGACGATTGAGCACATCGCAAAAATCTGCCAAGAATTTTATTCCCTTTCAAGCGGCTCGAAAATTGCTTTATATCCCATTCCAAGATGGTAAATTTCTGTATCAGCAGGATACTCTGCTCCATCAGAATCTTGCCAATATAGAAACCTATATCCATCCTTTTTAGGTAAAGGTAAAATTAGATAGTCTATGTCATTCCACGAAAATGCATTCTCACCAATTTCTATTACAGAATCAGGAATAATCACGCTTTCAAGTAAATTATCACAAAAAGCTTCTTTTCCTATTACTTTCACGGACTGCGGAATATTAACGCTGTCGAGACAATTATAATCAAAAGCTCCATCACTTATTACCGTTACTGAGTTTGGAATGAACACGCTGGATAAAGAGTTATTATAAAAGGCTTCCTCACCAATCGTTTTTACTGAGCTTGGAATGGTCACACTATATAGGTTATTATCAGTAAAAGCTGTATCGCCAATTGCTGTCACAGGAAAGCCGTCAATTGAATCCGGAATTATAAGTTCCTTTACTTCACCTAAGTAATCTGTTATTGTTAGATCGTTGTTTATAAATGTGTATTCAAAATCACCACTTGTTTTAATCTCTTGTCCACTGAGATTAGCATGTAAAAAAATAACTACAGCAAAGGGTAGAATAACCCATAAAGCCTTTCTACGCTTCTTACAATTTATTAATTTCAATAAGAGATTCTCCTTTCTTGATTTCATATTAGAACCTAATCCAGATTCTTCGTCTGATTCTCCTTAAGATTAGGGTCAAGCACTGTTTTGATACTCTTACCTGTAATACTTTTATATACAAACTCGATCAGGAATGACAAGCCAAGCATGATGACCAGCACCCAGATATTGGACGGCATGGTTATTGCTGTTTGCCACACTAGGGCAAAGAGCGCAATAAAGCACACAATTGCTCCAATAAGCGAGATGAACTTCTTGCTGTTAGTACTTTTTGCCAGCATTACATTTGAGATATTCACAAACGCAAAGATCAAAAGGAATCCTGCACTTCCCATCGTAGATATGCTCGAAAGGTCGAAGAAGTTTGCAACCAGCAGTGTGACTCCGGCAGTAATAAACAGTCCTTCCATGTTCTGCTTTCCCCATACTTTCTTTTCAAGTACGTTGGGAAGCTCTCCATCTTTTGCAATTATATAACTCACACGGGATGAGCCATAGAGTGTTGCATTCACGGCAGAGGCAGTAGCAAGCAGTGCAGCAATCGTGATGAGAACAAAACCAAATTGTCCGAGGAATGGTTTTGCAACTTCAGCAAGAATGTAATCTCTATATTTTGCAACTTCAGCAAGGTTCGTGATATTCCCCACTGTGATCATTCCAATAACAATGTAGAGTATAATAACAAAAATAACTGCGGTAAAATAGGCACGCGGAATTGTTTTTGCCCTGTGCTTGACCTGGTTCGCAGTGTTTGCGATGAGCTCAAAACCTTCATACGCCACAAAGATGATCATGCCGCCAGCAATGAGCGGTATAGTGCTGACCCATTGTGAAGGCATAAAATTTGCCGCTTTGATCGTTGAGAAACCCATGACCGTAAAAAACAGGAGTATGACTATTTTTATACCTACGATCCATGTCTCGGCACGTCCTACTGCTTTTGATCCGATCACATTAAGAAACATGAAAATCACAATCACGCCGGAGATACACACATGCTTCATCAGTGTCTGGATCGCTTCCGGGAAAAAGGTGCTGGCATAGCTTCCAAAAGCATAGGAATACAATGAAAGCATAACCACATAACTAATCCACAAAAGCACATTCATACCGCCGGTAAAAAATCCCGGCTTGAATGCCTGGTTGATGAACTCTACAGTTCCGCCTTCGCTGGGATAGGTCACAGATAGTTTTGAATATGAATAGGTCGTGACAAGTGCAACGAGTCCGGCGAGTCCGAATGCAACCGGCGTTCCGCCATGTGCAAGTTGAACTGCCAGACCAAGTACTGCAAATATTCCTCCTCCAACCATACCTCCCACACCGATTGCTACAATAGCCCAGAAACCAAGATAAGAACCATTACTGTTTTTTGCTTTATTTTCCATGATACTCCTTACACATTAGATCATTTTTCTTTTTACAAATTGATACACAAAAAAAGAACCTATCATAGATATTATAAATGAGACCAGCGTTCCCCAAAGTAAACCAAGACTTCCATAAAGATAACGAACTGCAACAGCATAGGTCACGACATTCACTGGTCCACTCACTGTCAGTATTTTAAGAACGGCGATCGAAAAACTTGCTCCGTGTGCAAAATACGTAATGATCAAAGTTGAGAGCATTACCGCAGGGAAAACAGAGAACATGCCCCCGATAAGCGGTCCTGCAATTTTTGCCATAAGAACTGCAAAAGCTATGATCGAGCCGCTAAGAATTCCTCGTATCAGGAGTAAATGCAGTGAGTATTTAGTAAATTTTTTTGGTTCGGAAGGAAAAGAATTCCACTTTTCCATAATGTGATAAGAGAGAATGACCAACACAAGAAAACCGATCATGGAAATCAAGAAGCTGTCGAATTTCAGTGTCGCAAGAATGGCTGACGTAACTCCCCAAAAAAGGAGTGCACCGCCAAGTGCAATAAAGAAACCTCTTTTTCTGAGAAGTGCATACACGACTACGAAAAATGCATTAACTCCCATCACTAAGGGAATAACCGTTGTCGCTTGATATGCAACGTTTGGAGATTGTGTCCAACCGATAAAGAAAAGAGAAATGATGATCGTACTCGGCAGTCCTGCAATGACACCCCCTAGTTTTGATCCGAGTTTTTCTGCAATGATCGTTGAGATCGTTATCCAGACTCCCCCAAGAAAAAAACTCAGGAGAAGCTTAAGCAGAAAAGCATGATCCATATAGTACTACTATTGGATTTATTTCTTACTGTATCGAATAGAGGAAACGCTTGATCTTTTTGGTGGGTGTCTTCTCGAATTCTTCGGGATATAACTCGAACTTTGAGATAAAACTGTATGACGGCAGTATTTGATTGATGTCCTTCCTGTTCTGCTCCATGATATCTTCTATTTGAGTTTCTGACATCTTCTCTGCATCGATCTTTTCAAAATCAGCATATACAAGTGCAACGAGTTTTCCGTTCTTGTCGATAACCAGTGATTCCTGAATATAGGGCATATTATTGATCTTAGCTTCCAGCTCTTCGGGATAGATATTCTGCCCGGATGAACTCAAGATCATGCTTTTTCTTCTACCTTTAATGAAGATAAAACCATCTTCATCGATGAGTCCAAGATCGCCTGTATGGAGCCAGCCATCGCTGTCTATCGCTGCATTTGTAGCTTCTTCATTTTTATAATATCCGTCCATGACCACTTCACCTCGAACCATTATCTCACCAACGATATTCTGCTGATCTTCGGAATCGATCTTTGCTTCGAGGAAATTTATAGTCTGCCCGCAAGAAGCAGCTTTATGCTTATCCCAACTCGCGTAACTGATAAGCGGTCCGCATTCTGTCATGCCATACCCGATCGTAATCGGGAATTTGATACTCTGGAAGAATGCTTCAGCTTCTTCATTCAAAGCAGCGCCGCCAACTACAAGTTCGTAGAAATTTCCGCCGAATGCTGCAACAAGTTTTTGCTTGATCTTGTTTTTTATAACCGATTTCAGGCCGGGTAAAGCCATAATTACTTTCATACTTCCTTTATCCAGAACGGGCTTGACCTGTTTTCGGTAAATCTTCTCAATGATAAGCGGAACTGAAAGAATAAGATGGGGTTGGACCTGTGAGAATGCCTTTAATATTATTTTCGGTGACGGAAGTTTTGTGAGAAAAGTAATGTGGCATCCGAGCGTAAAGGGAAAGAGAAATTCAAACGCACATCCATAGGCATGAGCAAGGGGAAGGAAGGATAATATTCTTTCACCTGCTTTTAGCGGCATATGCTCGTGTGCATAGACAATATTTCCGATCAAGCTGTTATGTGAAAGCATCACACCTTTTGAAAAACCTGTGGTGCCGGATGTATAGACGATTGCTGCGAGTTTGTCATTCTTTATTTTTTTAAAGGTGAATGAGCTCGTGGTTAGATCGAGGGATAAATCCTTGTCCCATTCTGATGATGCTTTTTTTATTGCTTCTTTGATTGATTTACTCTTTTTGTAGAGTAGGGAGAAATCCTTTAGATCGAATATTGCATTGATCTTGGGGATGTTGTTTTCATCGATGTTTTCAAAAAGACCATCTCCAATAAAAAGTAACTCAGAATCAGAGTGATTGAGGATGTGATGAATATCATCAGCCTTAAAATCAGGAAGAATGGGCACAATAACTGCGCCGTATGAAACCGCAGCAAGGTAGGTGATCGCCCAGTTCGTTGAGTTCTTTCCTAGCACAGCGATCTTTGCACCTGATTTTACTTCCAGTGCTTTAAAAATATGATGAAGTTTCAGTATCTCCTTCGCTACCTGACCAAAGTTCAGCGTGTCTCCACCATAATTTGTGAACGCCTGCAGATTCCAGTTCTCTTTTATTCCTTTCTCAATATAATCGATAAGGTTCTCTTTTAGCATAGTAACTCCTTCTTACGTTTTAACGAAAAAATTATACTGACAATTCCCGCTCGTGGGCTCTGACCACATAGTCGAACAGCTCTTTCCCAAAATCAGAGACAACCGTTACTTTTTCGAAGTCGATATCCACATTGTTGAGATATTGCAATCTGAGGACATCGCCGTCAAACATTTCGGGAATAATTCCTGCGAAGAAGAATCCCTTCATCTCAAGGGGAGCACATATCTTCTGGGTCATGGGATGGCTCAGCGACAGATCGATATAAATACAGTCAATCTTCTGAAGGCAGATCTCGCGTAATCTGAATAGGATAAGCTCAACAATATCCTCACCATATTGAGACACTCGCATAAATGCTCGCCCGGGTTCCGGGAATACCTTCAGATCAACCTGGGATTTTTCCACAATTGTACCTTTTATATCTTTTGCTGTAGCACGTTCGGATCTTCTTTTCAATCCCCCGACTTCATAAATTCTTTGAATCATTGCTTTATGGTGAAAGGGCGGATAAATGGACTTTTCTTCATCTTTCAACGGAAGGTAGAAAAGCACGGTTGTTTGACGTTTCGTCCGTTGCTGTTTTTCAATTTTCTTAAAGAACATTGTGGAGGGCGTAAAACCGATAAGAAATCCAGTTTCGTGTGCTCCTAGAGAGATATTCCCTTTTTGCGTGTATGGATGTACTGCAACTGCTTCGCTGTAAATTCCGGACATGCCTTTCTGCTTGGCATAATCTATCAAGAATAGTTTGGTTTTTTTGAAGATACCATGTCCACGATACCGGGGATCCACAACAGCCATGCCGGTTTCTCCAACCTTTGCATCGGGGATATCCAGCATCATGGCAAGATGCCCGACAAGTTCTCCTTCAGGACTTATCACCACGCATGAATGAAGGAGCTTCCCTTTTATGAGCTCCTGAACTTTCTCAGGATAATAGACAAAGTCATTTCCATATGAATAACCATATGACCGATACATGCATCGTGCCATCTGCACAGCGTCTTTCTCAGTCATCAGGCGATAGGTAAGTTCAACATCCTGCATTTCTGCCGGCTCTTCAACTACCGGTTCTTTTTCCTGATCGATCTCAGCGATACTTTTATACGGTAAGTTCTTTATAAATACTACTTCTTTTCCATCTCTGCCGAGGTTCACGAAATGTACTTCGTCAGCTAATGCCTTCATAAGAACCATGCCGAGTCCAGAGCTTTCACCTGGATGTACCTTGCTAAAGTCGAAGGGAAGCCCCCTGTCTCTGATCGTTATTTTGAGCTGCCCGGGCTGTCGCATGATAACAATATCGAATGATCCGACCTCATCTTCATCAAATGCATGTTCGATAACATTCATGCTTGCTTCTTCCACAATAAGCTGCAGTTTGTGCGCTTCGGACTTCTCCAAACCAACCACAACGGTAATGTCTTCGATAAAGTTCATAGCAAGGGGGAGATATTTTTTGTCTGCAATGAGGGTTAATGTTGCCAGCTGAGTTTCATGAGACTGCTCTTCCATGGTCTCCTTAATGAATATTAATGGTCTGAATTATCGCTGAAAAGTATATTCGTTCGTCAAGAAAATTTGATAATTATAATAATCAGATTTATCTCATAAATGAATTTACTTGTTAATCCTATTTCTTTTTCTTCCTGTTCCTTTGCAAACCGATCGCTGTTCCGATCACAGCGCCAATAACTGCAGGACTGGCAAAGGCATCTTGCCAATCTGGTCCAAGCAAAAGCTTGCTGACAATGAACCCCGCGAGAAGACCTGCTGCCATGAAAATCAGAATACTAAAAACGTTCTTCATTATATCTTACATCTTTGTTTGAAGCATTTGCTGCAATTCTTTGGCTGCCTTGAAAAATTCTTTTGGCATCTTGATGCGTAAGTCATCCATTCCAACGAGGATGATCATATCGATGCGTTTTGCCCAAAGCATCTTTAAAAAGTCGTAATAGACGATCTGGCTCGAATAACGTACATATCTACTATTATCATCTGTTGCGAGAGATTCTATCATCGAAGGGGTAACTGCTGTGGTGTCATCGATGATAAAGGAAATAAATGGATCGGTCAGGAAAGGGGTTTCTTTAACGAGTGTGTAGCAAAATGTAACAGGGTCGTTCGGCTGAGGTGCCCTGTGTGTGCGTATTGTGAAATCGATCCCGATGCTCATCTCCTTGATCTTCCATTCTATAGGATGAACAAAGTACTGTGTGGCATTTTCGGATAGAGGAAAGACATCGATATATTTTCCATTTGATGTTCGGTTCTGGTAACCATGCTGAGTAGCACATGAAAGAAGTGCTACCAGGATAATTATCGGGCAAAGTAACATCAAGATTGGTTTGTGTGCTAATTTCATGATATGAATGAAAATTTTTATCTGTTACAGGTCAAGATAAATGAATGTTCACTTCCTAAATTCTTCCAGCGCTTCCCACGTTGCATCATAATTCCTTCCGGCATTCCAGAAAAGATAACCTGAACGTAATCCAGAATCTATGACAGCCTGTATCTGCACTGAAATAGTGTATGAATCAACGGTATTATTGTATAGAGAGAAAGATTCCAGATAGGGTATGATCTTTTTGTCGTTCTCAATTTCTTCCTGTAGAACGCTGCACATTCTATAGATGAAATAATATGGTTCTTTACCTGGATATGCTTTGCCCCAGAATTCACCATAGAAATGCGAGGGATAGATCATCGGGTGAATGCGGTCCATATACGGCATAATCTCCCTGATATCCTGTCCTGTGTTTTGAACATCTTCCGGATGCTGGAGTGCAACAATGCCGAAGATATCAGCGCTGAGCGTTACTCCTGCTTCATGAGTTATTTCTGATACATGCCGTATAAAATCTGTAATGACATCGGATTTTGTCAGGGAATCCGGGATCCCGAAATCGGCATCGAGCAGGTGCCCTTCTGTTGGGAAGCGCACATAATCGAGTTGTATCTCATCAACACCAAGAGAAATAACCTCTTTGATAATATCAAGCTTGTATTTTTGGACTTCTTTATTATACGGATTGAGCCAGTGTTCCTCAAATTTTCTATCAGATAAAAGTGTGTCCGTTGAATCAGGAATAATGACCGGTCTCCACTGTGGGTAGCTGTATGCTAAGGTCGTATCTTTGAACATGGTGAGCCGCGCGATGAGTTCAATGTCATGTGTATGGAGAAGGTCTGCAAGTTTCGCAGGATTGCTGATGATAGGTATGGTAAGATGATTTTCTTGTGCAATTCTGTTCTGCGATAGATAGAAAAGTGTACCTGTAACATTTGAAAAATCAACCACCAGCGCATTGCATCTCATAGAATCGTACTGATTAAGGATATGTTTAAGATTCTTCTCGGTAAGCGAATAGGTGTTCAGGTAAATGCCGCACAGCGAATCATGATGCAATACCTCCCCTTTCAGTATCTCGGTTTCCTGTATAGGTATTAAAAGTATCTGACCGATATGGATGATGTTCGAATCCGAAATACCATTCGCGTCTTTTATTTGTTCTACGAATTCATTGAGAAACATTGTTGGCGATTGGTCGATGTAGTGTCTCGCAATTTTAAAAAGATTTTCCCCGTATTTCACTTTATGTTTAAGAAAGGGCGAATCATCTGTTATCTCTGCGCTCGTATCAATTACAATAACACATAAAACAAACAGAAGTAATAATCCTGTTTTCAATACACCTTTCACCTGTTCCGCCTATAAAAAAATAGCTATATATGCATATATAGCTATCGTTTTATTCTCCGTCAAAGAAATCAATTAATGGAATCCTGTGTCATGCAGGCTAATTCGAGCTACAGCTCTTCTCAATGCAGCTTCAGCACGACGAAGATCCGTTTCTTCCTTCTTTTCCTGCAATCTTTTTTCAGCTCTTGCTTTTGCTTTCTCAGCTCGTTTAAGATCGATCTCCTCAGGATGCTCAATGATCTCTGTAAAGATCCTGATTTTATCAACATCAACCATCACGAAACCATTCATAAGAGTATAGATGTCGGGTTTATCATTTTTATATATCTTTAAGATGCCAGGTCGAACGGATGAGATAAAGGGAGTATGTCCTAACTGCACGCCGAAATCTCCTTCGGTGCCAGGTGCAACGATCTCGCTGACATCATCTTCGAAAAAAACACCTTTTGGTGTAATGATCTTTATATGGATCAAAGTTGAATTATCTGCCATTATGAGGATTTCTTAGTTTTCTTTTTTTCTGACTTATCTTTAGATTTCTCTTTTTTTGAATTTTTTTCTTCAGAAATCTCTTCTTCAATAATGTCTTCCGTTTTTCCGGATTTCATCTTCTTGAATCGCTCTTCAACTTCCTCGATCGTGCCTGCCATTAAAAATGCACGTTCAGGTATTTTATCGCATTCGCCCGAAAGGATCTTCTTGAAGCCTGTAATTGTATCTTCCAGTTTTACATATTGACCTTTGTAGTTTGTGAATTCTTCTGCAACGTGGAAGGGCTGAGAAAGGAAGCGCTGAATTCTGCGAGCTCTGTTCACTGCAAGTTTATCTTCTTCTGAAAGCTCTTCCATACCGAGGATTGCTATGATGTCCTGTAATTCGCGGTATTTCTGGAGTACTTTTTGTACTTCTCTGGCAACAGTGTAATGTTCTGTTCCGATAATACGAGGATCGAGAATTCGAGAATTTGAATCGAGTGGATCCACAGCAGGATAAATACCAAGCTCCACGATTTTTCGGGAAAGCACTGTCGTTGCATCGAGATGTGCAAATGCTGTAGCAGGAGCAGGATCTGTCAGGTCGTCAGCTGGCACATAGATCGCCTGAACTGAGGTGATCGAACCATCTTTTGTCGAAGTAATTCTTTCCTGCAATTCACCCATTTCAGTTGCAAGTGTCGGCTGGTATCCAACTGCGGAAGGCATTCTCCCTAGGAGTGCAGAAACTTCTGAACCTGCCTGGGTGAACCTGAATATATTATCAATAAATAAGAGAACATCTTTATGAGCTTCATCTCTGAAATATTCAGCAACAGCAAGTCCGGCAAGCCCGACACGGAGTCGCGCTCCGGGAGGTTCGTTCATCTGACCGAATACCATAGCAGTTTTATCGATCACGCCGGATTCTTTCATCTCAAGCCACAGGTCATTACCTTCACGGGTTCGTTCACCAACTCCAGCGAACACAGAATATCCGCCATGCTCTGTTGCGATATTCCTGATTAATTCCTGGATAAGTACGGTTTTTCCAACACCGGCACCACCAAAAAGTCCGATCTTTCCACCCTTTGAATAAGGACAGAGCAAGTCTATCACCTTGATGCCTGTTTCCAAAATTTCATCTTTGATATCGAGTTGGGTGTAGGTAGGAGTTTCTCTATGGATCGGGTAATATTTTTTTGTTTTTATCTCACCTAAATTATCGATTGGTTCACCGACGATGTTGATAAGACGTCCAAGTGTAGTTTCGCCAACGGGAACAGAGATCGGTTTTCCTGTATTGATAACTTCATCACCACGTTTCAATCCATCTGTGGTATCCATGGCAATTGCACGAACCCTACCTTCTCCAAGATGCTGCTGCACTTCGAGCACGAGAACACTCTTATCTTTACGCTCAACATGGAGTGCCGTATAAATCTCAGGAAGGTCTTCTTCCGAAAATTCGACGTCGACCACCGGACCGATGATCTGTACTATTTTTCCTTTTTTCAAAACTCCTCCTGTGCTTTTTTTATTGTAATCCTTCTGCACCGGAACATACCTCTATAATTTCTGTCGTTATCTTGCTTTGACGCATGTGATGATACTCCAGCGTCAAATCTTTTATCATCTCATCTGCATTGTCTGTTGCAGCATCCATAGCAGCCATTCGCGCTCCCTGTTCTGCTGATGATGACTCAAGGAGGACTCTCCAGATTTGAATATCGAGATGCTCCCTAATGAGATCATCCAGCAATTCCTCTGGGGATGGCTCGAATAGATATGCTGCATATTTATCTTCTTTGACCTCTTCCAGCTCTAGTATTGGAAGAAGCTGCTTGGTTACGATATTCTGCTGAATTGCAGACTTGAATTCATTATATATAATCACGATTTTATCATAGTTCTTTGAAATAAATCTCTCAGTTACGAGATTCATAATATCCATGCTGTTTTCAAATTCCAGCTTATTGAATAGCTCGATGTATGATGCTTCGATCTTAACTTTCAGGCGCTGGAAATAGTCCAATCCCTTTTTCCCGACACAGATTAGATCGATGTTCTTGCTTTTGTGATGTGTAAGATATTCCTCAGCTGTTTTGATGATGTTCATATTGAACGCCCCGCACAATCCCTTATCGGCAGTTACAACGATCAGCCCAATATTCTTAACATCTTCTTCATCGATCTCATGGAGAAGAGGATGAAGCTGACGTCGGTTGCGTGTAGCAAGCGACCGCAGGAAAAGATTGAGTTCGTCGGAATAGGGGCGAGCATTCAGAATAAGCTGCTGTGCTTTCTGTAACTTCGCGGCAGAGACCATCTTCATCGCACTGGTTACCTGCCTAGTGCTTATGACCGATTCTATTCTTTCTTTCAGCTCTTTAAGACTTGCCATGATCTACCGTTTATGCTTCCTCTTCAACTTCCTCGACAATGACTTGGTGTTCAAAAACGGATTTTACCTTTTTCGAAACTTCATGCAGCTGTTTTTCGATTTCTTCAGTCACACCTTTCGGCTCAATCAATTTCTCTTGCAGTTTCTTATAATCTTTATCGAGTACTTCAAAAAGCTCTGCCTGAACATCCTGAATAATATCAACGGGAAGGTCATCGAGATATCCTTCATAACCCATGAAGATGATAGCGATCTGCTTTGCAACAGGTATGGGTTTGTACTGTCCCTGCTTGAGGATCTCAACATATCGATATCCACGGTTAAGCTGATCCTGTGTATCCTTATCGAGTTCTGCACCGAATTTCGCAAACGCTTCGAGTTCTCTGAACTGTGCAAGCTCGATACGAAGACGTCCTGCCACCTGTCTCATTGCCTTGATCTGTGCTTTACCGCCAACACGGGATACCGAGAGTCCGGCATTGATGGCCGGTCGTACACCGGAGAAGAAGAGCTTTGATTCAAGATATATCTGTCCGTCTGTGATTGAGATCACGTTTGTAGGAATATAAGCTGATATATCGCTTGCCTGGGTTTCGATGATGGGAAGTGCTGTAAGTGAACCACCGGTTTCGGGAAGTTTATACGGTTTACATTTTTCAACACCGAGTTCCTTAAGGTCTTTTTCAAGCTCTTTAGCACTTGATTTGATATGCTTACGATATTCTTTTTTATTCACTCCCTCTTTTGCATGCTCTTTTTCTTTAGGAATAATGATATAGACTTCTTCCAGCTTTGAAGCTCTTTCGAGAAGTCTTGAATGCAGATAGAACACATCGCCGGGATACGCTTCTCTACCCGGAGGTCTTCTCAAGAGAAGCGAAATCTGTCGATATGCAACAGCGTGCTTTGAGAGATCATCATAGATAACGAGGACATGTTTTCCCCTGTCACGGAAATATTCTCCCATTGTTACACCTGAATAAGGCGCGATATATTGAATTGCTGCAGGATCTGATGCTGTGGCAGATACAATGATCGTATAATCGAGAGCTCCGCGCTCGCGCAATGCTTCAACGACTTTTGCAACCGAGGATCTTTTCTGGCCGATTGCCACATAGATACAATATACATCAGTATCTTTCTGGTTGATGATCGTATCGACTGCGAGTGCTGTCTTTCCTGTCTGGCGGTCGCCAATAATGAGTTCTCTCTGCCCTCTTCCAATAGGGATCATCGAGTCAATTGCTTTTAAGCCGGACTGAAGGGGTTCGATCACCGGTTGTCGTGCTACAACACCAAGAGCTTTTCTTTCGATCGGCAAGCTTAATTTTGACTCTATCGGTTCTTTACCATCAAGAGGTATTCCAAGAGGATTGACCACACGTCCCAACATAGCTTCACCAACAGGAACCTGAACGATCTTCTTTGTTCTTTTAACAATATCGCCTTCTTTGATGGATTCACTTTCCCCAAGAATAATACATCCGATATTATCCTCTTCGAGGTTCAATGCCATGCCGTATATTTCATTATTAAAAAGAACGAGCTCAGAAGCCATGATATCCTGTAGACCATACACACGAGCAATGCCATCACCAACTTCGATAACTCTGCCGACTTCGTCTATATCGACCTTATAATTATATTTCTCTATCTTTTCTTTGATTATTCTACTAATTTCATCAGGTTGTATTTTCATCATACTCCTAAAATGATCTGCTTCATATATTAAAATTTCCTCTTCAACTCATCGAGGTTGTTTCTGATGGATGCATTGATCGCCATTTCGTCATTATAAGCAAGAAATCCACCCTTTATATTCGGATTTATCTTATGGTTGAAAAGCACCTCTCCATCAACGTATTTTGCAACAAATTTCTTTATTTTTTGAAAAGTATTTTCATCTATCTCATGCGCGGTGACAAGATCAAAATCATAGATCCCGAGTCTTTTGTGGATAGAAGCAAGGAGTTCATTGAGTATATCAGCAATGAAAAAAATCCGCTCTTTATCGATAAGTACATTCAGGAAATTCTTTATGACATCCTGTGCCCGAAGTTCTTTCATAAGAAGCTCTACAATCTCCTTTTTATGACTATCTTCGACAATCGGTGAAATAAAAAACTTTTCGATTTCTAGGTTATCTTTGAGGATTGTCTGTAAAGCAAGCAATTCATTTTCGAGACGAGGTAAATCACTATCTTCAATAACTTCAAGAAGAGCTTTTGAATAGCGCCGAGCGATGATATTTCTAATCAACGGACGACTCCTTTTTGCTTTCCTTCTTGATCATCTCATCGATGAGTTTTAGGTCTTCATCTTCGGTCAGTTTCTTTCCGATTATCCTGTCAGTCAGGTCAACGACAAACTCACCGATTTCTTTTTGTATGCTTTCTTTCGCCTTGATAACTTCGACGTTGATCATCTCCTGGGCTTCGCCAATGATCACATCTCGCTGAGCTTCTGCATCATGAAGAATCTCTTCACTTTGAATCTTCGAAAGCTTGATAGCTTCGTCACGAATATCACGCGCTTCTTCTTTTGCTTTTCTGAGTAATTTCTTTTGTTCTTCCAATATTTTTTCTGATGATTCTTTATGCTTTTGCGCGCTTTCGAGATCTTCCTTGATCTGCGACTCTCTCTTCCGAATAAAATCCATAAGCGGCTTATACAAGAGCTTTTTTAGGATAATCAGTAAAATTATAAAATTTACAATTACCAGAATAAGCGTATAATCGATATTAACCATACTTAAGACTCCTTTCCGACGTTTCGGGATTCCATCCCTATATATCAGGAGCGCTTACACTGCGAAAATAAGCAACAGGGATATAACGAGCGAGTAGATACCGGTAGATTCCGATACTGCCTGGCCAACAAGCATTGTTCTTGTGAGTAATCCTGCGTTTTCAGGAGAGCGTGCAATACCTTCACAAGCTTTTCCTGCGGTGAATCCTTCACCGATTCCAGGTCCGATAGCACCGAATCCCATACAAATGCCGGCACCTAACAAAGCTGCTGCTCTAATGATTTCACTTTCCATGTATCCTCCTAAGGATCAAATTACGTTACGAATAATAATAAAAATGCAATAACTAATGCATATATTGATGTTGATTCTGATACCGCTGCACCTACGAACATGGTTCGAAGAAGAACTGAGGACTGTTTGGGGAATCTGCTGATCCCATCAACCGTTTTTCCTGCAACGATACCGATTCCAAATCCTGGACCGAACGTGCCGAATCCCATTGCAAATGCCGCACCGATAAATGCAAAAGATTTGACCACACTGTTTCCGTCCGGTGTTGAATATAAAAGAAGCATGGCAATAACAAGGGCAAAGATGGCTGAGGTTTCTGACAATGCCTGTCCAATAAGCATATTTGCTGTTAAGGTCTTTGCTTCTCTGGGTTGTCTGCCAATGCCCTGGCATGCCTGCCCTCCTGCATAACCAATACCAAGCCCCGTTCCCAGGCATCCAGCTCCCATGACAAGCCCTGCACCAAAGAGTGATGCTATTCTCTGCCATCCTGCATCAGGAACAATGGAACCCCCAAAAAGAAGGAGCATAGCAATAACGAGAGCGAAAATGGCTCCTGTCTCAGTTATTGCTTGGGCAATGAGCATTGTGCGTAGAAGCACATCATTTGACTTGGGCTGTTTCATCATAGCATAATTAGCATTGCCGGCAATATAACCCTCACCAACACCTGCTCCGATGGATGAGATGCCCACGGCGAGTCCGGCACCTATATATGCTGCAACATGTATCAAGCTTACTGTATCAAACATAATTTATTTTATCGCTACTGCGGTATATGACAGTATAAGCATCGTGAAGACGAATGCCTGTACTGTTCCGATGAACAAACCGAAGAATAAATTCAAGCCAACCGGTATAAGGATATATCGTGTCAGATTTGAAACGACCAAGATGATAATTGCTCCTCCCAGTATGTTTCCAAAAAGACGGAAGGAGAGAGAAATAACATTTGAAAGTTCACTAACAACATTCAGGGGTGTCATGAAAGGAAGCGGTTCGGTGTATTCCTTTAGATAACGTCCAAGTCCCTTTGCTTTTATTGCAGAAAAATGAACAACACTCAAAGCCATGATTCCCATTCCAAGCGGAACATTGAGATTTCTTGTCGGCTCAAGATTACCTGGTATCGGGATCAAACCGATGATATTACAAAGCCAGATAAATATAAAAATTGTAAAAATATACGGTGTGAAATATTTCTTCTTTTCCCCAATCGTTTCAACGACAAGACTATAGAAAAATGAGTAGATCATTTCAGCTATAATTTGCAGTTTACCAGGGATGAGAGACATTTTTCTTCTTACAAGAATAGCAAAAAGTATCAAAAAAAGATCGACGAAAAGGATGACGCGAAGAACACTCCAGTTGATCATGAATTTCCCAAACAACTTTACCATATGATAGTGCTGAAATTCGTGCGTTATCCTATCCTGTATGGAAAGATCGGTCGCAACATTTCGAATGATAAGCTTCCCTTCATCGAATCCAATTTGAAGCTGGTAATTTAGCCCAACCGAAATAAGCCCCTCAATAATGAGTATTGTGAGAACGATTACCAATAATTTCTTGGACTTTTTTTTCATGTACTTTGCGTTTATTCTGATATTTGATTATTTTTCCCGGCAAAAATTCCATCGACGAGTACGATGATGGGAGCTATGAGTAAGCCGGCAAGAAGTGAAAATATATTGACCTTAAGAAATTTTACAAGAACGACCACAAATACGAGAAGTGTCAGGTACCTGATATAGAAATTCTTGAAAATACTAACTTTTGCACCGGAAGGGCTGAGCCCAACTCGATTTTCTGCACCCTTTGCCTGAAAATAAAAATTTAAACCTGAAAGGATCGAGCCTAGAAAATATCCCAGCCAGAGCTTCAAGTTTTTTGTGATAAGCAAAAGTGCCGGAATCTCTGTCAAGAAAATTAGCCCGAGAATGTGATAAACGTATTTGCGGAAGCTACTTGTCAGAATTTTCATTTTTTTTTATCATTCGATAGCAGGACATCGCACCGGTAACAATGCCTAAAAAAATACCAATAATGATCGGGAATCCCTTTAAATGCCATTTTCTATCAATGAAAAGTCCGATAAAAAAGAATATGAGAATATTGATAACCATTGTGAGTCCAAGTTGCGCCACAAGGCCGAGTCCCTCGAATACTTCCTTATAATATCCCTTATTTTTCAACGGCATTGGTTATTCTTTTGACTTCTTCGTGCTTTTGGGACCATCAACCTGTTTAACACTGCAATTTCCGCAGATCTGCGTGCCGGATTCCATGGAAAGAACACGTGCTATGATGTCTCCGTTTATATATGCAGAACTTTTAAGTTCTAATTTCTTTTCAATTGTAATATTCCCTTCCACTTTCCCAGAGATGATCGCTTCGCACGACTGAATATCTGCTTTTATATTCGCTTTCTCTCCGACCAGCAGAAATCCATCACATTTTATTTTTCCTTCAACACTGCCATCGATACGAACACCACCCTCGGAATGAATTTCTCCATTAAATGTTGTGTGCTCACCAATAATTGTATCTAAATTATTTTCTCCGTTTTTCACGAATGAACCTCCGCTATTTTATTTTTGTTTCCGGATCGATATTTTTATTTTGATATGTTATTTCAAAATGCAGATGCGGTGCAGAACTGATTCCAGTATTGCCGACTTCTGCAATCTTTTCACCCTTACGAACAAATTTACCTTCTTCCACAATAATTTCAGAATTATGACCATAACTGGTTTCATAGCCGTTGAGATGATCTATAGTCAATAGTTTACCGTAGACATCATTATCCAGATCAATCATCTCGACAACACCGGAAGCAGATGCGTACACCGGTTCACCAATCTTGCCTGCCAGGTCAATGCCATAATGGTTTTTCTTGGGTAAATAGGGTTTTGTGAGAATAAAGTCTGCGAGTGGACAGAAATTTGGAATGTACTGCTGAAAATTAACAAAATCTTCTGTCGCATCACCAAGTTCTTTTTCATGAACTTTGATTTCACTAACAGGTTGAGAATGAAGGGATGTTGTTGTACTCTCTTTTTGGTTAGATGCTAGTAGGTCTTCCAGCTGCTTTACCTTGAGATCCAATCCCTGCTTTTCCTGCCGCAGCATTTCGCTTTCCGATGAAAGATCACTGATAAGGTAGAGCGATACGATAATATACGAAGCCGCAATGATTGCTATGATAATCGAAAGTAATGCAACAACTCTTTTATGTTTCATTTTTGATGCATAATCATTTCGAGGATTTTTTCAAATTCTTCCTCGGTGTGATAATAAATCTCAAACTTACCTTTTTTATGCCCTTTGATCTTAACCCTCGTGCCAAATCTCTTTTCAAGATCCTGTTCGAGTGCAACCAGATGGATGTCTCTTTTCGCTGGTTTCTTTTCCTTGGTGAGTTTATCAAATTTCTTTGAGATTTCCTCTGCTTTATGAACAGAAATTTCATTTTTAACAATATACTTCGCAAAATTATTTTGTAATGATTGATCAACCTGAAGGATTGCTCGTGCATGGCCGGCAGAAAGCACATCATCTTTTATCATATCGATCACTTCGGGCGGAAGTCTGAGAATGCGTAATGCATTTGTAATTGCAACCCTGCTTTTTCCAACGATCTCGGATATTTTTTCGTGAGTATATTTAAATTCATCAATAAATCGTTGATATGCCATTGCTTCATCGACAGCATTGAGGTTTTCTCTTTGGATATTTTCCACAAGTGCCAGCGCAAGCAATTCCTGATCTTTTGCTGTTCGTGTGATAGCCGGCACGCGTGAAAATCCGGCAAGTTGTGCAGCAGTAAGTCTTCTCTGTCCTGCTATCAGTTCATACTTTTCATTACCTGCTGGTCGAACGATAATCGGTTGAATTATTCCATTTTGCTTTATTGAATCCGCAAGTTCCTGTAATTGTTTTTTATTGATTGATTTTCTGGGTTGGTAGGGATTGAAGGAGATATTCTCAATCAGGATCAGCTGTACGCCAGTCTTTTCATCTTCATTTACTTGAACCAGAGCTTCCAAACCTTTTCCAAGTTTACTCATTCGACATCCTTTCCATCTTTTCTTAAAACCTCAAGGGCAAGATGCAGGTAATTCTGTGCACCTCTCGAATCAATAGCATAGGTCAGGATCGGTTTTCCATAACTTGGGGCTTCACTTAGTTTTACATTCCTGTCTATGATCGTTTTGAAAACAATATCCTTGAAATATCGACGAACCTCTTTTGCCACTTGCTCGGACAGCAGTGTGCGCCTGTCATACATCGTTATCACGATCCCGAAAATTGAGAGTTTAGGATTAAGCTTTCGTTTTATAAGCCGTATCGTTTTGAGGAGTTGTGCAATACCTTCTAGTGCATAATATTCTGATTGAATAGGAATGATCAGATCATTCGAAGCGACCATTGCGTTCACGGTGAGAATATTGAGAGATGGGGGACAATCGATAATGATATAATCGAATCTTCCGTCTATTGCAGAGAGGATATCTTTAAGTTTTTTTTCTTTATCTTCAAGTACCAGCAGCTCAACTTCTGAACCAATGAGGTCTATCGAAGATGGGATAATGCGAAGGTTCGGAATGTCTGTTTCAATTATCGAATCGTAAATATGCGAATCACCGAGAAGGAGGTCATATATCTGCCCGTCAACAGTGTTTTTATCAATACCAATTCCGCTCGTGCAGTTCGCTTGTGGGTCGAGGTCGATGAGGAGGACTTTTTGTCCATATGATGCCAGAGATGCAGCAAGATTTATCGCAGTTGTCGTTTTGCCGACACCGCCCTTTTGATTTGTGATAGCAAGTACTTTAGCCATGTTTCTTTACGATGATATAAGCCCGTCTTCCGAGCCCTGAGATCTCATTTCTTATTATTTCTGTAGAGGCACAATCCTGATAGTTCTTTATCTTGTCAACTTCATCATCAATTACTTTCGATTTGTATAAAATGATACTTCCTGCTGGTTTTAAGAGCTTAAATGCTTTCTCAAAATACTGATCGGTCATTTTAACTGCGCGAACAACTATATGATCAAAGGTGCCGTTCAGATCTTCTGTGATATTCTCAAATCTGCATGTAAGAATTTCTGTATCTGAAAGATTGAGCTTGTCTTTTATAAAGGTAATAAAGAGCGCTTTCTTTTTAATCGATTCTACGCAATACAACTTCATATCGTAACAAATTATTTTGAGAGGAATACCTGGAAAACCAGCTCCGCTTCCAAAATCTAAAATATAACTATTGCCAAGATCATTATAATTTGAAAGTAAAACAGAATCGAGAAAATGTGTAGTCCAGATGGTATTAATTGTTTTTTCAGAAACGAGATTGAATTTTTGATTCTTTTCTTGAATGAGTGTTTCGTATTTCTCGAACTTTTCTATGACGGAATTCTGTACTTTGTGCTTGCGTAAAAAGTCTAAAAAGATTTGTTTACTATCTTGCATCGAGTGTTTTCAGTTTTATCAGAAGTGCAGATACATCTGCAAAGGTGACACCTGGTATTCTTGCTGCCTGTCCGACAGACAGTGGTTTTACTTTAGTGAGTTTTTCCCTCGCTTCGTAAGATATGGTATCAAACTCCATGTAATTAAAATCTACTGGAATTGATTTATTCTCAAGGTAATTGAATCTTTCAATTTCCTGTTTTTGGCGCTTTATGTATCCTTCATATTTTATTTCGAGAGAAATTTTCTCTTTAATGTCATTGGTCACATCGTTTCCGATGGTATATCCAAATCTTGAAAGATCATCGTATGATATTTCGGGACGCCTGAGAATATCGATCATCTTATATGCTTTATCGGAATCAGATATTGCATTCTGTTTTTGCAGCTTTTTGATCTCTCTATTTTTGATCTTAAGCGCTTCTTTGAATTTCTTGAATCTCTTATCATCAACCAATCCAAGTTCATGACCGAGGGGCATAAGACGTTCATCAGCATTGTCCTGACGCAGGTGAAGACGATATTCTGCACGTGCTGTGAACATTCGGTATGGCTCATCGACTCCTTTCGTCACAAGATCATCTATCAGAACACCTATATATGAATTGTCTCTGTGCATGATAACCGGATCTTTCCCCTGCACATATTTCACCGCATTAACGCCAGCTATGATTCCCTGTGCTGCTGCTTCCTCATAACCCGAGGTACCGTTTATCTGTCCCGCAAAGAAAAGCCCCTTTACCAGTTTTGTTTCAAGACTGTAATGAATATATTCTGTTGGAATACAATCATACTCGATTGCATAACCGTATCTCATCAGTTTTGCATTCTCAAGCCCCTCGACCGAGTGTATCATATCGAGCTGTATCTGCGGTGGAAAACTTGTTGGCAGTCCGTTAGCATACATTTCAAATGTATTTATTCCTTCCGGTTCGATAAATACCTGGTGTCTGTCTTTCTCTGGGAATTTCTTGATCTTATCCTCGATCGATGGACAGTATCGTGCACCGATCCCGGTAATGTTTCCACTGAATAAAGAAGACTCAGTAATGTTGTCAGAAATGATTTTATGAGTTTTTAGATTAGTATATGTTAGATAACAACTCACTAAATTCTTTGGTTTAATGTCTGTATAGAATGAAAATTTTGGTGGTGGATCGTCCGGTTTTTGTTCTTCCAGTTTTGAATAATCAAGGGTTCTTGCATCGAGACGTGCAGGGGTGCCTGTTTTGAATCGTGAGAGAGGGAATCCGCATTTTTTCAGAGAGTTAGATAATTTTATCGATGCAAACTCACCCGCTCTACCTGAGGAATATGTATTTTTCCCAACATGTATTGTGCCATTCAGAAATGTACCAGCAGCAATGATCACGGTTTTAGCATAATATGTCTGTCCGTATTGAGTAATCACTCCTTTTATATGACCCTCTTCAACAATAAGCTCTTCGACCAAAGCCTCTTTTATCTCGAGATTTTCCTGGTGCTCGATAACTGTTCGCATCTCGATCTGATATGCGATCCTGTCTGCTTGTGCGCGCGGAGCCCAGACTGCCGGACCTTTACTTTTATTAAGCATCCTGAAATGAATGCCTGTTTTATCGATAACCTGCCCGATGGCACCGCCGAGCGCATCGACCTCGCGGGTAATATGCCCTTTTGCGAGACCTCCCACTGCGGGATTGCAAGACATCCTGCCGATCGTCTCAAGCTTGATGACAAACATGAGGGTATCTGCCCCCATCTTTGCAGCAGCGAGTGCAGCTTCGCACCCGGCATGCCCGGCGCCAACAACGATAACATCATAGATATGTGAATGCATTACTATTTTTACTTCCTGTTTTCTGTTTAACGGAGTTTTTGTGTGCGGGTTTTTTCGTCAAATATTATTGCCCTAATGTACCATGTCTGTGTTGATAATAAGCGAAAAACTTGACGTAATAAAAACATTACACGGTTACTAAATTTATTAATAATTGGTAAAATATATGCCTGAATCAAAAGAAGCCACACAATTCGATGCACTGCTGACGATCACGCAGACGATCAACTCTCACCTGAAACTGGATAAAGTTTTGGAATCGGTTATGGATGTTGCTACTCAAGCAATGCAGGTGGAAGCATCCTCACTCGTTCTTGTGGATGAAGAGACGAACGAACTTCTCTTTCATGTTACTGAAGGTGTGAAAGCAAAGATCATCAAGACCATTCGTATGAAAGCTGGTGAGGGTATTGTCGGCTGGGTAATTCAGGAGGGAAAACCGGTATTGGTTAACGATGTTAGCAAAGATCCCCGTTTCTTTAAAAAAGCTGATAAGAAAAGCGGCTTTACAACTAAATCAATTCTCTGCGTACCTATGAGCACTTCCAAAAAATGTGTCGGTGCAATCGAGGTTCTCAATAAAGAAAACGGCGAGAAATTTACCAAAGAAGACCAGGAATTCCTTCAGGCGATTGCCAATCAGGCAGCTATTGCAATCGAGAATGCAAAACTGCATGAGCAAATCGTTAAGACAGAGCGTCTTGCTGCGATTGGGCAAACGGTGTCTGGTCTTGCTCACTGCATAAAAAATATTCTTAACGGTATACAGGGTGGATCATACATTCTAGATTTGGGTCTTAAGAAAGAAGATTTTTCGAGTGTTGATAAGGGATGGAGTATTGTTAAAAAGAATAATGAGTTCATGAAGGAACTGGTTCTCGACATGCTTTCCTATTCTAAAGAAAGAGAGCCGGAATATGAGACCGTCAATCCGAACGAACTTGTAAAAAGTGTATATGAACTCATGCTGCAAAAAGGAAAAGAAAAAGGAGTTGAGCTTACATTCGATCCTGAAGAAGAATTGCCGGAAGTTCACATCGATCCAAAAGGAGTAAAGAGAACAGTTTTAAATCTTGTTTCAAATGCTATCGATGCGTGCGAGGAGACCAAGGGAGCAAACGTTCATATATCTGTACAATCAACCGACGGAAAAACATTCCGCATTCATGTCAAAGATACGGGTATTGGTATGCCGCCCGAAATTCAGGCAAAACTTTTTCAGGTTTTTTTCAGCACAAAAGGTTCGAAGGGCACCGGTCTCGGACTCGCAGTTTCCTATAAAATAATCAAGGAGCATGGGGGAAATATAACCGTTGAATCCGAAAAGGGCAAAGGTACAGCATTTACGATTACATTACCAAAGAAAAGAACACATAAACAGCTACGGAGGTAGGTCATGTTAGAGAAAAAAAGAATATTAATCATCGATGATGAACCGGATGCAATTGCTTTTTCCGAAGCAATGCTTTCCGAAATTGGAGATTTTGAGATTGAGACTGCCATAAACGGTCTTGAAGGTTTAAAAAAAGCAGAAAGCGTTAATCCCGATCTAATCATACTTGACGTACAAATGCCCGAAATGAATGGATTTCAGGTATTTAATAAATTAAAGACGAAATCTGGTTTTGATTCAACACCTATAATCATGCTTACAGGTATCGAATCTAAGACAGGACTTCATTTTAATGCAAAAGACATGGGGGTCTTCTTAGGTGCAGAACCAAATGCTTATGTAGCTAAACCAGTCGAGCCAGAGGAGTTTATTTCCGTTGTAAAATCCGTTCTTGGATTATAGGTATCCTTAAAAACCATTTTTCCAAATAATTATCTACTTTGTGAAAAAGAAAAAACGCGGACTCCAAAAACAGATCATCCTCTTGTATTTTGTCTTCACCTTCTCTCTGGTTTTTCTTCTTATCTTCAGTGTGTGGCAGTTAACCAGGTTTGGTATTTCTGAATTTGAATACGAGAGGATTTCACGTGTTCTCACAAACATAAAAAGCCTTAAGCTGGACATAACTAATAATGTGAACAGGTTCACTACGGAAATGTCTGGTAACCCGGATCTCATCACTTCACTTGAAAGAAATGATATCTCGTCTGCACAAGCGATACTGACATCATATAAAGAACGCAATCTTTTTAGTTACATAGCTCTTTTCACCCCAGAGGGTAAAAGTCTATATGGCGAATCGTGGGATCTGGTTGATTCCTATCTTCCCAAAATGCTCTTACTTTCAAAACAAAATGTTACCCAGGGATTCTATGCGAGTTTTTTGAATAAGATCTATTATTTATCATTCTCGCCAGTGCTCCCGGATACAGAAAACTATGCCCCCTCACTTGGACTTGTATTGAACGTTCATCAAATAACATCTCTGGAACTTAGATTAACTCAGAACTTTCATGTGTTTATCCTGCCATATCCGGATTTCTCAATAACAGAGAATGAAATTTTAACTAAGATCGAACCTGAATTAAAGAAAAAATTATCACCTGTTCTCAGAACGAAAAACCGTGAATCAGTATTACGTTTGAATGGTGAGATTGCTGTTGGGCTTTTGATAAACTATACCATTCTTGATGAACCTGCGGCATTGACGATCTATGTGTACGATCGTGAATTCAATAAATTCTATCGGCAAAGCATGTTTTTCTTCTTCCTAATACTCGTTGCGTCGAGTCTTGTTATCGTCAGTTTTTTAAGCAACTGGCTTGGCAAACGCATTATGCAACCCATAAAGCAGATCAGCGATAAGATGCAAAGGATCGAGAAAAACCCGCTTCGTATCGAACCCATTGAAGATGAATACAGCGGCGAGTTGGGTAATATGGTTTCTGCCTTCAGTTCTATGAATCGTTCTCTTGTTGAGTATAACAAATCTCTGCTGGAATACAAGGTCCTCACTGATAATATTGATATTGGGGTACTGTGGACGGATTCAAAAATGAACATCCTGATCTGTAATCCCAGCGCAATGCATATTCTTGAGCTTATTTCATCAGACGAGATCATTGGAAAAAACCTCTCTGATTTCATCCAACTTGATGAAGATCTCATATCCCAAGCCCACGAAGACAGTCTAACATTACCCAGATTAGAAATCAATTTCCCGGGCAAAAAGAAATTCCTTAAATTTGTCATCCTGAACATCAAGGCTGTTGATGATACCATTGGTTTGAGGATGGTGGCTACAATAACTGATATAACTCAAGAAATAAATGAAAAAAAGGCACGGGAAGCCCTTGAGATGGAGATTATCAAGAGCAACAAACTTGCTGAAATTGGAAGACGGGTTGAAGGAGTTGTGCATAATATGAACTCTCCTCTTAATTCAATCCTCGGTTATGCCCAACTCGTAAAGAAAGATTATCAAGATAATGAAGATGTAGATAAGATCATCGATGCTGCCAAAAATATTTCCCATGCAGTTAAAACACTTCTTCGAAAAGTCCAGCAGGATAATATTTCTATGATGAGACCGATCGATATAAACCAGCTGATCACACAAGAACTTGAGCTGCTCAAGCATAATCTATTTTTCAAACATTATGTCGTCCTCGAAACACAACTTTTCAACAAACTTCCTCATATAAAAGCAGTTTATAGCGATATCAGCCAAAGCTTTACCAATCTCCTTAATAATGCTATTGAATCCATGAAGGAAAGTAAAGATAAGATTGTCCATGTGCGCACATATCAGCAATCGGATATGATTGCAATTGAAGTCAAAGATACCGGAGAAGGCATTGAAGAGAAATATCATTCAAAGATCTTTGAACCATACTTCACGACCAAAAGGGGAGACGGACAGGGCGGCTTCGGACTTGGTCTGGCGATCTGTAAAAACGTTGTAACAAGATACGGAGGGTACATCACTATACATTCTGAGTTTGGCAAAGGAAGCACATTTACGATCTTTCTTCCATATGAATAAAACTAATTATGAATAACGAAAAAATACAAACGGAATTCTTCAACAGAAATGCACGAATCCTTATCGTTGATGACGAGAAGGACACGCTTGATATATTTCGCCGTCATCTTGAAGATGAATATGAAATTGATACTGCACATTCTGCCGATGAGGCAATGACCAAACTTGAGAGTAATGTCTTTCATATTGCGATGACCGATATGGTCATGCCTGGAACTGATGGTCTCGAACTCTTATCTCAGGTAAAGAAACGGTGGCCTCAGCTTGCAGTTATTATCATAAGTGGGAAAGCTTCGATTGGTATGGCTGTTGAAGCAATGAAGATCGGGGCGGATGAATTTATTGAAAAACCGGTTGAAGATCTCGATCTGCTGAAGATCATCATAAAAAGACTATTACGAACAAGATGGCAGCATGAGGAGATTGAGAGACTGCGAAGCATACTTGCACAAGAATTTGATCGCACTCAAATCATCGGAAATAGTCTGTCTATCCAAAAAATTATGGAAAAGGTCAAACGCATTGCTCCACTTGACACAACAGTATTGATAACCGGAGAGACCGGTGTGGGAAAAGACCTTTTTGCTGATCTTATATACAGAAATAGTAAGCGAAAATCCAATAAATTTGTTGCTGTAAACTGTGGCGGACTTCCAGAGAATCTTCTCGAAAGTATGCTTTTTGGGCATAAAAAGGGATCGTTTACTGATGCTATCAGAGATAAAGTAGGTTATTTCGAGGAGGCAAATCACGGCACGCTTTTTCTCGATGAAATAACTGAAACAAGTACAACATTTCAGGTAAAACTCCTTCGTGTGCTTGAAAAGGGTGTTATACGGCATGTTGGAGGAGATACTGATATAGAAGTCGATGTGCGCGTTATTACTGCAACGAATAAAGATATTGAAAAAGAAGTTAAGGAAGGTAAATTCCGACAGGACCTTTTTTATCGGTTGAATGTTATCCATTTGAATATTCCGCCGCTTCGAGAAAGAAAAGAAGATATTCCTCTTTTGACAAATACCTTTGTCCGAGAATTCAGTATTAAATATGATAAGAAGAATTTAGAAATTTCCGAATCGGTCATGTCTGTTCTCCAATCCAGTGATTGGGAAGGCAATATTCGAGAATTGAAAAATGCTGTTGAACACGCTGTTGCTATGGCAGCTCATAATAAAATAGTGCTCGATGACCTCCCGTTGTCAATTTATCAAAAATATGATGTTAAGATGGAACGGTATTATGACCCAACACATATGTATTTCTCAGAAGCAAAAGATGCTTTTGAAAAACAATATGTTGAGCATCTCTTAAAAATGTGTGAAGGAGATGTATCAAAAGCTGCTAAACTTTCCGGGATTAAACGACCCAATCTCTATGATAAATTCAACAAACACAATATCAACGTAGACAAGTTCAGGAAGAAATCATAATTCCATTCTATGCAAATCGATATCTCAAAGACCACACAGCATTCAGTTTTGGTTTATTACATCTTAATTATACTGATAGGTATACTAATTTTCGGCATATTAACAACCTATGATTTTGTCTGGGATGATAAAGATCCCAATCTGATCGAGAACAAATATCTGCAGAATCCTTCCTTAAAAAATATCGCACACTTCTGGATTATGCCCTATGCACAGATGTATATTCCGATGTCCTACACTTCATGGGCGTTAGTTAAAGAGATTGGGCAACTCCTTCCGTTTGGGAACTCCGTAGACGGTTTCAATCCGTTCGCATTTCATCTTTTTAACATTCTTTTTCATATTTTGAATTCAATTCTTGTTTTTAAAATATTAAGACTTCTTATCAAGGGGAATCTGCCTTGTTTTATCGGAGCTCTTTTCTTTCTCCTACACCCTCTTCAAGTAGAAACAGTTGCTTGGATCACAGAATTCAGGGGATTAATGAGTGCATTCTTTGGTTTTAGCTCTTTGTATATTTTACTAAAAAATGATGTTTATTCCTGTAAAGATTTATCTAGTAAATGCTTAAAAATCAGATATATTAATTCATTGATACTCTTTGTACTCGGCATGCTATCCAAACCATCAGTTGCCGTCATATCTATTATTGGCTTTCTCATTTATCTCTTTTACTTCAAAATTGATGTGTGGCAATCTTTTAAAAAAGTCATTCCTTTTATTATTATAACAATTCCGTTCGTTTTTATTCTACGCTATGTTCAACCTTCATCCTTTCATACAGAAGTCGCTCCTATCTGGTCGCGTTTTTTTATTTGGATGGATACAATTAATTTCTATCTCCTTAAGACAATTATACCATATCCATTGGTTACAACATATACAAGGACATTCCAGAATCTTCTTCCTCATTTCTGGTTTTATCTTGAATGGATTATACCCCCCCTTCTGGTTTTCTTAGCGATTAGGGCAGATAGAAAAAATAGAATCTTATTTCTGGGTCTTCTCATTTTTATTGCAGGATTTCTTCCAGTTTCGGGTCTCATATCCTTTGTCTTTCAGAAATGGTCCAATGTTGCAGATCGTTATGTATACTTTTCCATGTTTGGATTTGGTCTTATTATTGCATGGCTTTTAGATACATATCGTAAGAAGCTTATTTGGGTTCCTATTATTATTGTGCTTCTATTATTTACTATTCTTACACGTATTGTTCAAATTCCTGTATGGAAAAATTCATTAATCCTCTGGAGTCATGCACTCACGCATGGTGAACCAAATACCTATGCATATAATAACAGGGGAATTGCTTTTCAAAAGAGCGGAGATTATAAGAACGCACTTGAGGATTTTAAAAAATCCATAATTTTGAATTCCTTACACACTAAATCCTACTACAATATTGGAATCGTATATGCAGAAAATGCAAGACCGGATTCTGCAATAACCTATTATAGTAAGGCAATAGATCAGAAGGTTGATTATGTAGATGCATATCTGAATCGAGGAGTTGCGTATAATCATTTGAAACAGTATGACAAAGCCCTCAAAGATTTCAACTTTATCATCAATATAAATCCTAATGATGAAATGGCATACAGCAATAGAGGAATCGTCTATCTTGAGCTTCACAAATATGGTTATGCATTGAAGGATTTTTCCCGTGCTATCATTCTTAATCCCAATCGCGCTCAAACTTATTACCTGAGAGGTAAAGTAAAAAATCTGATCGGAAATAAAGAAGGAGCTCTATCAGATTTTAACGCAGCACTTAACCTCAAACCAGACTTGATTGATGCACTTGTCCAAAGAGCAATGCTCTATGAAGCAAAAGGGAACTATGAAGCTGCAATTATTGATGCTTTAAAATCATATCGCTTGAATAAAGATAAATTGGATTCTGTTATATTGCTTGGGGATCTTCTCACTAAAAAAGGTGACTTGCCAATAGCTATAGATTTCTATTCACATGCTATTTCTATCGAACCAAAGAATGCTGAAATCTATAAAAAGCGTGCTGTAGTCTATTACCTTCTTGGTAAATATATTAAATCTAATCAAGACGTTCTTCAGGCTGAACAACTTGGAGCAACCATAAGAAAATCGTTTTTAGAATCACTGAGAGAAAAACTATAGCGGTGTATCTTTTTTATTACACCCTCGGCAACAGCGTCGCTTTTTTATAACACTTTCTCAATAAGTTTTTTTGTTCTCTTCTGATATCAGAACGCTAGAAGTGCTCATAGCATAGTAGTTGTAAGGCAAAGATTTTTAAAAATCTATCATTTTCAATCTTGGCACGGAACTTGTATTATATAGTAATGTTGATAGATGTGACGTTTGTGAGTTACGAACAAAAATAAAACCCAGGAGGATCCCATGGGAACTCAACAAATTCTGCTCATTGTCTTGAGCGTTATTATCGTGGGTATTGCCGTTGCAGTTGGTATTACAATGTTTAATACCCAAGCACAGAATGCTAATCGTCAAGCGCTTGTTGCTGATGCGAACAATTTTGCATCACAAATGATCGCTTATTACAAGACACCGACATCACACGGTGGTGGTGGAAGAGCTTTTGAGGCTTCAATGGATACATTAGAAATTTGGATTGGATTTGCTTCTGACGGCACCTATTCCAATGACAATGGTACCTACGCGCTTACTCGTGGAAGTGCAAGCGTTATCACAATTGTCGGTTCTGGTACTGAAGTTGGTAATGATGGTACAAATAACACAAAAGTTACTGCCACTATTACAGCTACAGCAGCTGATCCAGTTTCAATGGCAATTGATAACTAGACGCATTATTACGTAATGTAGAATTATTGGGAGGTATAAGTTTTTATTATACCTCCCTGATTTTACTCCCTTAAAACATGCTTAAAGAATTTCGCTATACGGGAATTAACCAAGTTGACTCGCCCGTTCAAGGCGTCGTTCTTGCGAGTAACTCCACAAGCGCGAAAAAACTTATCCGTGACATCGAACTCAAACAAAATATTACAGTAAATAAAATTGATCCAAAACGGAATTTCATTTACAGGATTAAACTGCCAAGTGGTAAGAGGGTAAAGGGAAAACAGGCAGCTTTTTCCAAAATTGAACTCATTCAAGCACTTTCTCGTATTGGATATTCAAACGCAAAGATCGAACCTGTCCTCTTTGATTTTCAGTCGAAACCATCATTTGCCAATATCCTGATGTTCGTAAACTTAAGTTCATTTCTTCTTAAGGAACAGATGAGCTATGATAAAATTCTCCGCATGCTTGCTGAAGAGGAAACTAATCCTACATTGAGATCAACACTTAAGAAAATTGAAGGAGAGCTTAAAAAAGGAAAGGAAGGAACAGAAGTTTTTAACCGTTACGCAGATGTGTTCGGCAAATTTCCAGCTTATATGTTGGGTCTTGCAACAAAAAGCGGTAATATGTCTGAGGTATATGATGCAACTGCGAAGTTCATGGAAAGGGATATGGAATATAAAAAAAGCCTCCGCCAGGCATTGATGACACCAATGTTTACTGTTCTTGCCATGATTGCAGCTGTGCTCTACTACATTATTTCAATTTTCCCCACGACCGCCGAGCTTTTCATCAAATCGGGTGTTGAGGTGCCGCCTATGACTGCAGCAACACTGCAGATGAGTGATTTCTTTGCAGCAAACTGGTGGTGGATGGCATTATTGGTAATTATTCCGATAATCGGACTTGTTATATGGTGGCGTACACCTGATGGTCGTGTGTGGCGTGATAGGACGATTATAAAGCTTCCCATCGTTGGAAAACTTCTTCATAAATCGAGCATTGAAATATTTTGCCGCGTTTTTGCAGCTATCTATTCTGGTGCAGAGAATAACATTGAGACGATCCAGGCTGCTGCAGAAGCTTGTAGAAATGCATATATGGAAAAGAATATAAAAGAAATCACCATCCCTCTTATGTTGAAAGAAGGTATGTCACTTGTCCCTGCACTATCAGCTGCAAAGGTTTTCAATCATACAACATTAAGCAGATTTAAAACCGGTTCGGAAACGGGTAATGTTCTTACGGCCGCTCAACAAATCGCAAAATTCTATGAAAAAGAAACAACATACAAAATGCAGAATCTTATACAGTCCATTCAAACATTGATTGGTGCATTTATCGGTATTGTTATAACTGCTCTCACTGTTGTATCTGCGGAAATCGCTACTGTATCACCAAAAACACCGGGCATGTAAAAGATTAAGGAAAAAGTATATGTTAGGAAAATCAAGATTAGGTAAGCTGCTGGTCGATAAAGCAATCATTGATAAAGATACTTTGAATAAGGCTCTTATCATCCAAGCAGATGAGGATCCGTATAATCCACGACGTCTGGAAGATATCCTTGTAACTGACCTGAAGGTCAAGCACGATGATGTTTATGGTCTTCTGGCTGATCTCTATGCATTCAGGAAAGTTGACATTAATGTCGATAAATTAGATCAGGCACAAATAAGCCAAACACGCGAGATCCTTTCAAAATTTCCTGAAAATCTTAAAAGAGAGTTGCTTTATAAGAAGGTCTTACCTTACCAACTTGCGCAAGGAAGGCGTACAACGCTCATCATACTTGCAGCTGACCCAACAGATAAAATTGTAGAAAAAATACCCCTCAATACTGAATTCAAAAAATATGAAGTCGCATACTGCTCACTCACTACCATTGAGGAATTGATCAAGATCATTGCCCCTCAAAAAAATGAATTCCTTGAACTTCTCAGTGAGGCAGGCGAGCAGATGGAAGAAGTTAAAGAAGAAGGAAAGGCAGAGGGTGTAGACGAATATGCTTTAGATGAAGAAATCAATAAAAGCCTTCTCGTAAACCTTTTCGAGGGAAGTCTTATAGAAGCTGTTCGAAAAGGTGCAAGTGATATTCATATCATCCCCTTTCAGCGCTCGAATGTTGATTTCCTCTTTCGTGTAGATGGCAAGCTTCATCAATGGCATAGGCAGGAAAAGACCTCACCAGAAGCAATAGCTGCAGTTGTTAAGGACAGAACAAATGGTATCGACCGATTCGAAAGAGATAATGCACAGGATGGTTTTGCTCAACGAGTTGTCGATGGACACCTGATCCGTTTTCGTGTATCTGTTCTCCCAATCATATCATCTGAATATGAACGAAGGTTCGAAAGTATCGTCATCCGTGTTATCGATGACAGAAACGTTATCACAGACCTTGCAAAACTTGGTTTACAAAAACAAGCAGAATCAGATTTCTTAAAAGCAGTAAACAAATCAAAGGGTATCATTCTTCTTACCGGTCCAACCGGAAGTGGAAAAAGCACAACCTTGATGGCTGCCCTTCACCATGTGATCGATCCCTCTCGAAACGTGCTCACATGTGAAGATCCTGTCGAGTATGTTATAAAAGGTGCACGTCAGTTAAAAATAAGTGCAAAGATGTCATTTGATCAGGCAATTCGTTCTATCCTCAGACACGATCCTGATATCGTCATGGTTGGTGAGATAAGAGATAAGATCACTGCAGATGTTGCTGTAAAACTTGCAAATACCGGACATCTGACTTTTTCTACACTCCATACAAACGATGCTCCAAGTGCTATTTCCCGATTATATAAAATGGGTGTAGAGACTTTCCTGCTTGCCTATGCAGTCAATATCATTATTGCTCAGCGTCTCGTAAGAAGACTCTGTCCTGAATGCAGAAGACCTCTTTCCAGGGATAAATATAAAGGCGCTCTTGAACTTGGTCTTACTGAAGATGATCTTAAAAAGGGACTCGTCTATGAAGCTGGTCCTGGATGTAAGAAGTGCATGAACGGCTATAAGGGGCGTGTTAATATTTGCGAAGCCCTCTATTTTACTGACGAGATTCGAAAAGTGATCATGGAGTCAGGTGAAGAAATTGACGAAGAAAAGATTCGTAAAATCGCAGAAGGCCAGGGCATGCTTTCGTTGCTTGACTCAGGTCTGGATAGAATCCGAAAAGGACTTACTTCTGTTTCTGAAGTGTCCTATGCAACATCAGAAGGTTAAATATGACATACGGGCAGATCTTCCTCATCCTCCTAGCAATGGTTCTCTTTTCAACCATTTACCTTACAACTTATAATAGTCTATATGACCAAGCAGATCTCGCATACAAAGGAATGTATCTTCTCAATGGACAAAAGGTTGTTGATAAATATTTTCAGGAAATAGAATCAAAAATTCTTGGAGAACTCCTCTCTTTTGATGCCTTGGAATCTACTTACGATAATCGTTCAGACTCCCTTTCGGTTTCTGACCAGGTTTATCATATAAATATAGTAACATCCCCCTGCACCCGAACAGGGGTAGATACAACTACTGCATCACCGGAATTCGTCCGTGTTGATATTAATACATGGACATTGCATCCGGATGGTGATACGCTCTGGATTGGAATGCCTCAATCACCAATAAGCAAAGTTTTTGTGGACCTTTATTATTAATTATGATTACAGTATTAGAAGCAATCGGTGCAACGATCATCGGTGGAATTTTCATTCTGACCATGGTGGCTTGTATTATCAATATTCATGCAATTGGCGTTAATACTTCCCAACAGATAGAGCTTGTCGAAATATCTGAAGATGTTGTTTCTGTCGTTGAAACATATCTTTCTCTCGTTGGTGCTGGCGTCGCAGATTCGGCAGTTATTGCTGCGCAAGACACACTCTTTACATACTCGTATGCTGACAGTGTCGGAGGAACCAGACATCTGGTAAATATGGGTCAAGAAAATGTGGCTGGGTCGAAGCAGCTTTCTGTTTATGTTGACGGCAATCCTGATCCGATTCTCGGACCCTTCGGGCTTTCAGATTACGGGGTTCAATTTATATATTACGATGTAAATGATAATCCAAATCCTGCTGACTCCCTTGTTCGCTATGTACAAATGACAATGGAGTTTGAATACGACACGTATAGAGATGATATTGATAAAAGATATATTAGACACAGAATTCAAATCTGGAAATATTTCAAAAATCTATATTTATAACTGATGATAATAAATAGAAATGTATTGACAAAAAGGCAATTTACATTGTTTATTGATGGTAATATTAAACTTTTTACCAGGAGGTGCCAATGGGCAAAGCAGTCTTAATTATGGCATTGCTTCTCGCGGTAATCGTTGTTATCGCCTCTGTGACTCTTTCTGTAGAACGTAAGGCAGATGTCATACCAGAAAAAATTGCATCTAATGAAGTGCATTCTGAACTTATAAATCTTGGATCTTATGCTCTCAAATGGGCAATCAGGCAAGTGCTAAATGAGCAAATTATAGAAACCAATACTTCTATTTTTGATAACGAAAGTGGTTCCTATCATTTTGCCTTCTTTGAAGTTCCTGCATTAGATGGCAGCATCGATATGATCACCTATGAATTTGGAGACACGCAAAGTGTGGAAGGGGGAGGTGGAGACGAAGAAGATGAGGAAGAGGAACAAGAGGAAGGAACAACCATTCCTTCTCTTGATATGATCTTTGCAAATGGGGATATTACGCTTACTGGTAGTGCGAGAATAAATGGAACAACTGGAACAAATTCAACGGCAAATAATAGTGTCACCTTTGCGTGGAGTACCGTTGTTGAAGGAGATTTCTATGTCGGTCCTGGAGCAGATTATAATGATGTAATAGATTCCCAAGGTTGGGGGAGAGTCCCCGAAGATAATATAACAGGTACTATTACAGATCTACCTTCAGCCCGAAGCTATCCTCTTCCAGATTATCCCGACTTCCCTGAGTTGACAAATCGTGGTTCTTTCAGCACAGCTGGACCACCATCTGGTGAATATCTTATCGATGAAGATGGTTATTACTCTTCAATCAGTGCTTCGGGAAACAGAACAATTACAATTGATGTTGGTTCTGGTACGAGAAGAATAGTTGTGGGCAGTCTTAGTATCGGTCAAGGACATATTGAATTACAGGGCACTGGAAACTTAATTCTTTATGTAGAAAACACATTCTCCCTCACAGGAAGTAGTGTGATCAATACTAGCGGAGATGCGAGTAAGGTACACATGTATTACTCAGGTGCAACTGATCTCGATTTGGCAGGTGCAACTGAATATAATGGGTCAATTTATATTGAGAATGCTAATTTGAGAATTGGTGGTTCGGGTGGCATTACCGGTCACATAATATGTGGCGGCTCAACGATCGATGTAAATGGTGCTGCTAATGCATATGTGCGTGCTCTTTATGCTCCGAACGCAGACGCATCAATTACCGGTTCTGGAAGTATCAGCGGTATTCTTGTTGCCAATACAATTACAATAACGGGCAGTGGTACTATTACTGCCAACACTGGTTGGATAGATCCTATTCCCGATATTGATGACTCAAGTGATGATACACCTGCAGTCACTGGTTCTTATGTTGTACAGGTTGACATCTCTGCCCATGTCAGCGAAGATGAATATGGCAACGAAAATGACCATACCAGTTTTGCCTCGATTCTTGTATCATACTCTGGTGGAGAACAGGAAGAAGAACTCGATGTTGAAGAAGAACCAGAAACTCCAACATTTTCAATGGAAGCTGACCTAAATATTAATCCGACCAATAATTCATCAAAACGATTCCAGATGCAAACACCAAGTGGTCAGATCGACAGGAATACTTTGAACTCCTATGGTTCTTCATATACGTATAGTGGATCTGCTTCTGAAATACGAATGCGTGTTAAAACAGGTGGAAACTCAATAACCGTTAATGAAACCAACATCTCTCTCTCGACAAATACAACATATACTTTTTGGTCTGATGACATGACTGTTAATCTAAGAAATACTCATGGTGGAAACTGGAACCAATCAAAAGGTCACTGGTGGATAGAGATTACCTGTTCTGAACCAACCGTAACTCCTGATCCTGGACTCCCTGAACCAGAAGAGGTAGACGACGAAGAAATAGACGAAGATGAGGTTGATGAAGAAGAAGAAATCGGCGATACTACCCTTGAAGATGTTGAAATAATATATTGGCAACCATAACATGATAAAATGAATAGAGTTATATTGATCATTGTCATTATACTTATTGCAATAGCGATTACAATTGTTGTTATAGGTAACAAGAAGAGCGAAGTCGTTCCTGAAATAGTTACAGATGATGAGGCAGGGATACAAGCTCGTTCTCTGGCTAACTATGCAGTTCAGTATGGTATTAAACAACTCTTGCAAGGTAAAGTAAGTTTTGCTGATAGTACTCATGGATACATCGAAGGATTCACCTCCCTCGCCATTATGGATGGCACCATAGATAGTCTATCTTATGCCACATTGAGTGATGGTAAAATTAAGATAGACTCATGGGTCAGTTATGATGTGCTTGGCTCTATAAAAAGTCATCATAGTTCTGCGAAATTTGCCTTTTTCACAGGAGAAGGTGTTGTTTCTAACATCACAGCAGCCATTGTCACTGGGGGTTCAATTACAGTTAAGGCAAAAGCTGTAGTTGATGGAATTGTTATTGAAGACTCCACCTTCGATTTCGAAGAAACCTTTGGCTTAACAGAGCAGGAAGTTAAAGATGAATGCATTTCTCTTGGATCATATATTGAAGTTCCTGCCAACAACGAACCTATGCCCGATAGTCTTACGTGGATGAATAATGATTTGAGGGTTCAATCCTATTGGTCGGGTGCTGGAATTCTTATCGTAAACGGAGATTTTAATGCTACTGCTCAAATAGTGTTCGAGGGTATCCTTGTCGTATTTGGAGAACTTTCTCTTGGGGCTCATTCTGATATCACTGGTGCTGTATATGTTATTGATGATGCATCTCTGGGTGCTCATGCTGTTGTATCTTTTGATGTTGATGCAATTCAGGATGCTCTTGAAGCGCTACCAATATCAATAACCTTAAAAATTGTCGAATGGAATGAAGAATAAAAAGCATAAAAGGATAGACATATGGAACAAATAAGATTATTAGACTCGGAAAAATTGATGTTTTCCTGGTGGCTTAAAATTCGCTGGTTCATTGTGCTCATATTGTTTGCAATTGGTCTGCTTCGCATTGGTATGATACAACAAACTTTTCCAATTGTGGCATTCGTAGGTGCTTTTCTTGGTATTAGCGTGCTCAACATATTGTTTCATCTTCAGATTATAACATCAAACAATCTTATCGGGGCTGCACAGATCGTGCTTGATATTATATTCGGTACAATTGTCGTTCATCTTACTGGTGGATTAAATAGTTCTTTCGTATGGATATTCCTTGTTGCTGTTGTAACTGCGAGTTTGTCGATCGAAAAAGCTGGTGGTTTCATTGCTGCTATGATCGGAAGCTTAAGTCTGCTTCTTCTTATCCTCATGTACAACTTCGGATGGCTAGCTCCTGTTAATGGTCAACCATATGAAGCAAATGCTGCAACACAAACCATTTTTCTTATCTCATATACCGGTCTGTTTACTGTTATCGCATTTATCTCAAGTTATATAAGTGATATGGTAAGAAAACTCTCACTTAAGGTCCTCGAAGCAAATGACAAGCTGAAAAATCAAGAAGAGTTCCTTAAAGATAAAGAAGATAAGATCGTATCTGATGAAAAAGCATTATCTGATTATGAGGAGGTTGTAAGGGTTTCTGCATCATTGGCGGGTATCGATCATGATATCAATAATCCACTTAGCATCATATCTCTTTCATTGAGCAGGGTAAAAAAGGCTGCAAGCCAGTATGATGATGAGAAACTTCATAAATCAAGCAATCAAATAACCGAAGCAATTAATAAGATCAATGGCATCCTTGCTCGGTTGCAGGAGCTTAAACGATTGCCCCTGATAAAAAAAGCACGAAATAAATAATATAGCAGGATAGTTTTATGCAAAAACACATTTTAATCATCGATGACGAGGATAGCATCAGAGAGCTCTGCAAGGAATTCCTAGAAGAAGAAGGTTACAAAGTCACGCTCGCAGTTGATGGTCAGGATGGTCTCGATAAGATGAACTATGATGACTTCGACCTATACCTGGTCGATATGGTCATGCCTCGTATGGATGGACTAGAAACGATGAAGCGCATCAAAAAGAAACAACCTCTTGCAGTAATCATTATTACAACTGGTTTTTCGAGTATTGAAGGTGCCGTAAAAGCGGTTCATGCCGGTGCGTTTCAATATTTATCAAAACCCATCAATGCAGAAGAACTCCTCGAAGCAGTTAAAAAAGGTCTGCAATACGGTGAGGACTTATATGGTCCGCTGCAAAAGGCATTTGAACCGGGAGCAGAAGGCACAAAGAATGAGCCGGCTATTCTTAATGGTTTTACACAGGAAGAAAAGGCTGATTTCCTCGCGCTTGGAAGGATAAAAAAATACGAAGCTGGTCAGACCATCACACTCGAAAACGAAAACGCCAACTCAATCGTTCTTGTTGACTCAGGAGAAGTGTCGGTTTGGTTGAGTAATACTACAGTTGACTACCTCCGCAAGAATGACAGTTGGGCTGAAGAAAATTTTATTCTTGCAAGCTCTGCCTTTACTGCCCTTCGTTCTGAAACTGCATGTGTAATTCGCTTTTTTGAAAGGAAAAAACTCCTTGATTTCTTCGCATATAAGGGTGAACGTCTTATGAAACGATTCATGATCAATCTTATTAATTGTCTCTTCACTAAATGGCGAAAGTCTATTCAACGAATCGTCATGCTCAAGCTCGTTACCGGCGAGAAATAATTTATCCTTTCTAAAAGATTGTATATGAATATGATAACCAAAATCAATAAAACTTAGGCAGGACAGCTATGGGTTTATCATTTACACCGGAAATGCTTGTTGGTTTGCCTGAATATCTCACCGGTACAAGCCGTTTCCAAAACATAAATAAGATCATTACATACAACGCTGCATGGCGTGAAGAAGCATATGAACATCTGCGTAAACTTCTCAAATACATGCGTGAAATAGATGCTTCCGACCTCGATATCGGTGGTCCGGGCTCAAATAATAACGTTTGGTACAGAACATATGGAAAAAAGTCGCCGTGTGATGATATGCCACATTATACCAATGATGAGGTAACTGCTATATTGTTAAGCGTCCTTTCTGATGACCAGAAAGTTCTTCTTTTTAAGGATAAGAACGTTGACCTTTCTGTTGGGATGGTTCTTGAAGAAGGTGAACGTCAAAGTCGTTTTAGAAGTGATATCTATTACGAAAGCAATGTACTGGTCGGTAACTTCAGGCGTATCAATCAAAATCTTTATAAAATTGAATCTCTTGGTTTTCCGGCTCCTATCATCCAGAGGATGGATCTCCAGTTCGAGAAATCAGGCTTGATTCTTGTAACCGGTATAACTGGTTCAGGAAAAAGCAGCACATTGGATTCAATTGTTGATATGAATAATCATAATAATGATGCACATATCATTATACTTGGTGCCCCGATCGAATATGTTCATAAATCAGATAGATGCATACTCCGGCATAGAGAAGTAGGTGAGGATGTTTTATCCTTTAAAAATGGTGTTGTCCAATCTCTTCGTCAAGACCCCGATATCATCATCGTCGGTGAGATGAGAGATCCGGACACGATCGCTCGAGTTCTCGAAGCAACTGACAGTGGACATAAAGCTTTTTCAACACTTCATACAAGCTCTGCGGTTGACAGTATTCATAGAATTATCGGTGAATTCCCGACTCGTGAGCAAGAGAGAATTAGACTCCGACTTGCTGATACTCTTTCAGTCATCATTTCTCAAAAACTTGTTCCAAACATAGGTGGTAAACGCAGTCTAGTTAAAGAGATACTTTCGGTTACACCATCTGTAAAGGCAGCTATTCGAAATCAAAATATTAATGAAATATACCAGATGATAACCGAAGGTAAGAAGTATGGTATGATCACACTCGAACAGGACCTTTTCAATATTTATAAAAAAGGTGAAATCTCTAAAGACGTTGCTCTAAATTATTCAAATAATAGAAAAAGAATGGAGCAGCTCCTGACCTATTCATGATAAAAGAATGAAATTAAGTAAAAACGGAAAAACAGCGATTGGTATTTATCAAGATGGGATGACCATTAAAGTTGCACAACTCACGGTTGTCAATGGGAAAATAAGTCTCACCGAACTATCTGAGACAACTTTATCACTCCCCCTTTATCCACTTGAAGTAACTCCTCCAGATCAAGGTGCAACTTCAATAGATCAAGAAGCGACAGAGCCAATTGCAGATCTTGCAGATTTTTCTGAGGATTTTAAAATTCCTGATCTTGCAGAACTAGAGGAATCCGAATATGAACCTGCTGAAGAAGCTGAACCGGTCATGACCGGAAAACAGGAATTTCAAAAATTAATATCTCATTTTCCTCTCGACTCTTGCCGTCTTTCTATGAATGCTCTCGAAGAGAATGTCTCATACACACAATTCAGCGAGACCTTTACACAATCACATTCCCGGTCAAAGATAAAAAAGCTCATACGCGATGAGATCCTTTCAAAAGAAGAACAAAAGAACAAAAATTATAATTTTGATTTTATTAGAAATGGAGATAATTCTCTTCTTGCTTTTGTGGAAAAGGGCCGAAATGATATTCTTCAAGCTCTTCAAGAAATTAATCCGCTTATATACAAAAAGAGATTTTATTTTAGTTATATTGAGCCTATAGAGGTTTCGCTTATGAACCTTGTGCGGAATAACTATGAATTTAATGAAGATGATTATGTGCTCTTAATTTATATCGGCATAGATTCTAAATTCGGGATTATAATGAAGGGAAATCAATATGTGAAAAGTTTCCCTTTGATCGTTCCTGAATCCGATCTCGATCGTATGCGTCAAGTTATCTATTCGAAGATTATTCTCGAACAGGACACTTCAAATGTAAACATAACTAGAAATGTTATCCTTGCCGGTGAAATGTCTAAGGATGATGATGTACAATACTTCCGTAACCAGATAAATTCTGGAGCAAATATTACACGCATATCACTTGATAAGCTTCATATTCCATCAGCAAAAGAAGCAGCATTTCCCCCAGAAAGAATCGCTGATTATTGCATACCTATATCCCTAGCCTGGAAATCGTTGGAGGGAAGGAACAAGAACTTCTATACATGCAACCTTCTTCCTCCAAAAATAATTGAAAGCCAGAAACCCTTCAAGATAGAGTGGCATGGATTTCTTGTCATGGCTGCGATTTTCTATGTCGCTTTTTCTGCTACGTTTAAGAATCTCGACATTAAAAAAGATATTATTGAGATCAGCCGTGAAAATAGCCAGATAGAGATAGAGTTAAGGAGAAACCGTTCCATTGTTGTAAAACTCCAGCAGGTAAAAAAAGAGATAGACGCTCTGCAGGAAAATCTTAAAAAAGTAGATAAACTCGTTGGTACTAAAAACCAGTGGTACTATATCTTGAACGTCCTATCAAACGCTTTCAAAGATAATAAAATCAGCTGGATAACATCCTTTAATACACAGGATAAAAATTTTAAAATAAGCGGTTACACAACGAGAAAGAGAAATGTAATACCATTCTCCAATCTATTCCCTGATGGAATTATCGAAAAAGTAATTGAAAACACGATACAGAACATCGCAATATGGCAATATGATATAACATATGGTTATCCTGATCCTATTGAAGTAGCTAAGCTAAAAAAAGAGAGTGAACCGGGCATCGAGTTTATCAAAGATACCGAACAGCTTTCTTCTCCTCAGGTTCAAATAGATTCTTTCAAACCTGCTGAAAAACCAAAAGTGAATACTGCAACTCAGCTAGTGAAACCCGTTACATCCAGTGCTCGTTATAATGAAATCGCGCAGCTATATTTCTCAGGTAATTATCAGAACGCTTATAATCAGTTCAAAGAATTTCTTCTTGAATTTCCTGATAGCAAATATACGAACAATGCTAGTTATCTTATGGGTGAATGTCTCTATCAAATGAAGGATGTTGATCAGGCAATTTTGGTGTTTGAAACAGTTATCAAACAAGGGGGCCTTAAAACACCGGATGCTCTGATGATGCTTGGAAATGCGTGTTCTCAAAAAAACAATCTCGATCAAGCTAAGATCTATTGGACAAGGATTGTAAATGAATATCCCCAAAACAGACTTGCATCCATCGCAGAAAAGAAACTTGCACAACTTGGCCCGACCAAACCAATTGAAAACAGCTCTATTAATGATACTGTTGAAAATCAATCATCAGAACTTTTTGATATACAGCTCTATGCTGATGGCAACTATGATAATATCCTCAATGAGCAGAAAAAATTGAATGCAGCAGGATACCCAACAAAAATTATACCTATCTCTACGAGTTCGGGGGTTATATATAGATTGAGGGTCGATGGCTCATTTTCTCGAGACAAAGCGTTTTCTCTTGGCAAGGAAATAAGCAGAGCGTTAAATTCTTATTATGACTTCTGGATCACTGAAGCACCTGTCACAAACCCATCATCTCAGGAAGATAATGCAAAGATCATAGATATTCAAGAGGAAATTCGGTCTGAATATGCTTCGATACTTGAAAAATATTTTTCTGAAGATTACCAGGCATCATACGATGGTTTCTATGATTTCATGAAGAAATATCCCGATCATGATCTTGCTTCGAATGCGCAGTATTATATGGGTGAAGCCCAGTATCAAATGGATAACCTGCCTGAAGCAATAACCATCTTTGAAATTGTTCTGGAAAAACAAGATGTAAAAAAACCCGATGCATTAATGATGCTTGGAAACGCTCATGCTGAGCTTGGAAACAACGATCAAGCCCTCTACTACTGGAATGAACTGATCTCTGTCTATCCTCATCATCACCTTGCTGATATTGCACAGATAAAAGCAATTGAGTTAAAGGATTAATGATATGTCATATGCTATAAGAAATACGATCATCCTTGCAGTTCTCTTGATCCTCGTTTTTATCGGTGGCTTGCTCTCGAACTCTCAATCGGTTAAACGGCTTGAGAAAATCGAAAAAACCTATCATGATAATCAACAGACCCTTGATCAGCTCAAGAGAACGAATCCGGACCTTGATAAAACTGATGAAATCATAGCTTCACTTGATGAGATGAAAAAGAAAGCACTTGAAGATAACAAGATAATCTTAAAAAATGACAATCCAAGCCAATCATATCAATATCTGATAGATATTACAGAAACCTTTGCACCAGATCTCAATTTTGATTTCAAGGTTGTACAGGGCGGAAAAAAGAATGATCTTCCTTTTAATTCTTATACATTAAATGGCACGGCAAATATAGAATCACTTCATTTCTTTATCTATCAAATTGAATACCAGGCACCTCTTTATATCATAGAATCGGTTAGACTATCAGAAACATCTGTTGCCCTTAAAGATACAGTGGACTTTTCTATGAAACTCAGTGTTTTTTATGACAAGAAGACCGGCACTTCCATTTCAGAAATACCTTTTAGAAGTTTCAGTTATTCTTCTCTTCCATATAATCCATTCTATTCGCGCATTCATGCTCCTTTCGATCGTTCAGAAGAAGATAAATATATCAACATCAATACATCTCTTCTGATTGGATTAACACCGGATAAGGTCTTTTTAAGAGATATTAATGGTATGATCGTTACTCTTATCCCCGGCTCAAGGGTTGCTTACGGATATTTAAATTATATAAACTGGAAACAGCAATGTGCTGTATTTAATATTAATCGAATTGGTATTAACCAAGAAGTTAAAATGTATTTACAAGGTAATGAATTATGAAAAAAATAATTCTCTTACTTTTATTCACATTACTCTGTACTTCATTGTTAGAAGCACAGTGGGTGGAAGATGAATTCTCATATAAGGAACTTGTTTCAATGGGTCGAGAGACTCCCTTCTATGAAGCGGTTCGTGCCCTTGAAGTCATGTCCATTCAATATGAAGGGAAAAAGATCGTTAATTTGAGCAAGTTCACGGGCGAAATAGGTATTCCTATCAAAGAAGTATATTGGAAGAATGCGCTATTTCTTATCATCAACTTTAATGATCTCATACTCGAGGACCTTCCCGGCTCGTATGTTATAAATGACATGACAGAGCTCGAAGAAGAAGCTGCCGAAGGACCTGAAATCACTCCGAGTACGAAGCAGGTAAAGATATCATCTATCTTTTTCAAAGCTGATAAATCAATACTTAATAGTATTGGGATTGATTGGTCAACTCTCTTTAATGGTAAAGTAGTTGCTGCAATCAACTTTTCAGGAAGTAGTGTTGCTGAAGATGTCTTTAATGCAAGCGCTGCCACAAAACTTGAATCCGGTGATGTTACGATAGATATCAATACTCTCTTCAGTATACTGGAATCACATCAGGTCGGTACGGTTATCGCACGTCCAACTCTTATTGTTATTTCTGGCAAGCAAGGGCAAATACAGGTTGGCCAGGACTTCTCTGTTAAGAAGAAAGACGAAGCAGGAAATATCAGTGATGAATTCTTCGAGACCGGTGTAATCATGACTGTTACCCCTACTGTTGTCGATGATGAAAATGGAGAAGCAATCCATCTTGTTGCAAGTGTTCAAAAAAGTTCTGCAACACCGGGTGAGCTCAGTACAATCATTAATAAGAGTGAATCGGATACTGAAGTTCTCCTCTATGACGGTGAAGAAACAGTCATCGGCGGTCTTTATGACACAGATGAAACAATAAGCCGAGTTGGAATTCCAATTTTAAAGGATCTTCCCTGGTGGGTTTTGGGTATCAGATACCTTACCGGTTCGAACAGACGTGAAACGAACATTCGAGAAATGATTGTTATCATTAAGGCTGAGATATCGAAATCAACACATGAGAGAAGAAATGAAGCATTAAATACTCAGCAAAAGATAGAAGAACATCGTATCGAGAACGAGGATGCAAAAAAACTTTTTAATATTGAGGAAACCGATGACACAAAAAATAAATAAGTATTTATATCTCCTTTTGTTGGTGTTTTTGACGGGTCTTTTCCTCTTCATCACAAGTTGTGATCTAAAAATTACTGATCCCGACCTTACTGATGCTCCTTCTAATATGAAGATCAAAAAAACTGAAGAGGGCAGAATTGAAATTACATGGACCTACAAAATACCGGAACATGCTGATTCCGATACCCTCTATTTTGTGATCGGCAAAAAGGTTGGAACTGGAACATGGAATGATAGTTACGAAAATATCTCAACACAGTTTTTCACATTTCTTGATAATATTCCAACCAATGACAGCCTTGTTTATGCATATAAGGTGAAATTTTATAATAAATCAACTGGTGAGTCATCTCCCTATTCAGAGATAATCGCTTTTCTTTCATCATATTGTGATCCAACCGATCTTGTCATTAACCAGAAAACCCAAACCCGTGTCGAAGTAGCCTGGAAGGATCATTGTGTTGGTGAAGAAGGCTATTATGTCGACAAGAAAATCGGGACTGGGAGCTGGTCGAGTAAATACAGGACGCTCACTGCGAATGCTACTTCTTTTACTGACGATGTAATTCTTTTTGAAGAAGTCTATTATCGTGCAAAGGCATTTATTGGCACATCAACATCAGATTACACAGAAAATTCTTATACACCAACATTTCTTGCACCTTCCAATCTTGTACTTCAAAAACTCGATGATAACAAGATAAAGCTTACCTGGCAGGATAATAGTGAGGGTGAAGTTGGTTTCCATATCGATAAAAAGATCGGCGGTAAAGACTGGACTCTTAACTATAGTACTGTTGATAGTAATACAACATTTTTTATCGATAATATAACAGAACCATGCGGCACATTCTCATATCGTGTTAAAGCCTATTCAGGGACATTTACGTCGTCGAACAGTAATGAAGAGTCAATGAATATTCTTTTGAATCTTGTTGGTGATTTAAATACTCCAGGTGTTGCTCAAGACATTGCTACGCTTGCCTGGTATGCCTATGTACCGGATAACTATTCTGGTCTTCAGATCATATATTATGGGAATCCTGAAAGTCCTTATGTCGAACACACAATGACAGATTTCGAGGATCGGGTTATCTCCGCTGATATCGAAAATGATTTTTTATATGTAACAAGTCACAGCGGAACAACTGCTCCAGGCTTGATATCCCGAGTCGATATTAGCACTCCAACAAATCCTATCGTTACAGGAAGCAGTCAGACATCGGGAATTCCATATGATATTTCAGTTGTTGGAGATTTTGGATATATTGCTGACGGCAATAATGGATTGACCGTTTTCTTCATTTCAAATTCCACCCCTGATTTCGTGACAAATGTTCCTACTGGTGGCTCTGCTCAAGGTATTTTTGTTAATGGAACATATGCCTATGTTGCTCAAGGCTTGGATGGAATAGCTATTTTTGATATCTCTGATCCCTATAACCCATCTCTTCTCTCTACCTATCCGACAACCATAGCCAAAGATGTTTTTGTTCAAAATAACTATGCCTATATAGCTGATGGTGAAAGTGGTCTTATTATTATTGATGTTTTAACACCGGCAACTCCCACTTATGTTTCTGAAGTCAATACTGGCGGATTCGTTACGGGAGTTTATACTTATGATGGCTATGCTTATATTTCAGATTCAGAAATTGGATTGATGGCTATCGATGTTTCATCAATTACGACGCCATATATACTTGGATATTATTACATGACAACCGAAGCGTCTTCACTCACTTACTCTGGAAGTTATACCTTACTCATTGATAGCGAGGGAGTGAAGATTGTACAGGTTAGCCCATAAGGAGCTAAAATGAGAGGTGGATAAAATTTCTTCAAAGTGTAGAATAAACTACACAAACTGCGGAATAAATTCAGCATTTTGTCAAAATTTCTCAAATGAATATTTTTGTCTAATGCATTGAATTAATATTGCATTCAATCTTTTAAGTCACATCTCACAGTTACGTTACGCAATTCTGCAAATATTTTTATTCAGATAATTCATTTATATTCTAATTATCAGCACAAAAATTGCTATATAAATTTATAAAAATTTTTATTAAAACCTAAAAAAGAAGGTTATCAATGAAAAGAAAAAAACTATTATGGAGGATACAATGAAAAAAATTGGTCTTTTGCTTTGTTTCTTACTTCTTTTTTCTATTTCTGTTGTAGCTCAAACTCATATTCCTGCTGGTAATGTAAGTGGAACTTGGAGTCTTGCAGGTAGTCCCTATATTGTTGATGGTGAAATTCAAATACCTTTAGGCAATGAGCTTACGATCGATCCTGGTGTTTCAGTAGAATTTTCAGGACATTATAAGTTTATCATCTATGGACGATTATTAGCAGAAGGTATTCTTGGAAATACGATCACTTTTTCTGCACAAACACCTGCTACAGGATGGCATGGCTTGAGATTCATAGACACAAACACAAACGGGCAGGACAGCTCAAAGATCGTGTATTGTGATATAGAAAACGGAAAAGCAACAGGTATTTCTCCTGATTATCGTGGTGGTGCACTATACTGTTATAATTCATCAGATATACTCATCCAACATTCAACGATCACTCAAAATACAGCCATAAGTAACGGCGGGGCACTCTACCTGTACGAATCGGATATTGTGATAGACGATGTTATCATTTCTGATAACATAGCAAGCGGTGCGGGAGGTGGGTTATATCTTTATAATTCTGATCCAGTTCTTACAGAAGTGTTGATTTTTGATAATACTTCTACCTATGACGGTGCTGGTATAAACTGCTTTAATTCAAGTCCTTCAATAAAATGGTCACAAATATACGGAAACACAACCCAGTGGAATGGGGCTGGCATATCCTGCTATAATAACTCCCTCCCTGAAATACAAAATACAACAATAAGCAATAATCTCGCTTATCAAAACGGATCGGCTCTTGCTGTGCTGTATAATTCTGATGCTACTCTTGTTAATTGTATTTTATGGAACAATGCAAATAATGGCATATATGTAGAAGCTGGAAGCAGTATTGATGCTACGTATTCGGACATTATGAATGGAACTGGTCAATCATATTTTGGAACCGGTTGTATTGCCGTAAATCCTCTTTTCCAGGATGCTATGAACAACGATTTTCAAATAACCTGGGCTAACTTTCCTGTTCATGATTCAACAAAATCTCCATGTATTAATACAGGTGATCCTGCTTCCCCACCTGATCCTGATGAAACAAGAGCAGATATGGGAGCACTCCCGTTCCTTCAATCCGGTATTGGTGGAACTATCACACTGCAGGGCGGAACAGGAAATCTACAGAATGTAGCAGTTACTGCAGGTGGCGAGACTGTATATCCTGATGCTTCTGGAGAATATCTTATCAATCTTGCTCCTGGAACTTATACAGTTACTGCTATATTAGACGGTTATTCTACAAATCCCGTAACTGGAGTTAATGTATTACTCGGTCAGGTTACGACAGGTATCGATATCACATTAAATGAAATACTTCCCGGTGAAATCCTTGGGCGTGTTGATCTTGAAGGTCTCGGAGATGTAACTGAGGTTCTTGTTTCAGCTGGAGATCAAAGCACGCATCCTTATCCAGTTTATGATCCTTACTCTGGCTCAATTTTATATTATGAATATTTTATTGAATTACCACAAGGCACATATGATGTACTTGCCACAAAAGCAGGTTATCAAGATTCCACAATTACAGATGTTGTCGTTGTTTCCGGGCATCAAAACACAGGTAATGATTTCTTTCTTCTTCTTATTAAATATGATGGCTGGATTACAGGCACCATAACGCTTAAGGATGGTGCTGGGCTTGTTACAAATGTAGAGGTTTCTTCTGATACGCTTACTGTAAATCCTGATGCAACAGGTTACTACGAAATACTTCTCGAAAACGGAACATATGATGTTACGGCTTCACTTGATGATTATACAACTGTTTCGATCAGTGATGTAGAAGTTATTGCAAATGATACAACAACTGTGGACATTACGCTTTTAAATTGGGAGGTAATACCCGGGACACAATATACAATGGTTGCTTATGTAACTACTTCATTAGACGGTGACTATTTGATTAATGATGCCAGTAATCAGTTTGGTGCTTTTGGTTCTGGCGGTACTCCTGACTGTCGTGGAATTGCCACATGGCAAGAAGGCAACCATCCTCTCTGGGAAGGTTTTTACGATCTTGAGGGTTACTGGTACTTGACAATGGTAAGTAATAATAATTCCGGTACAGACACTATAAGTTTTAAAGTATATGATACCGAAACGGATGTTATCTATGATTGTTATGAAACTTTAATTTTCATGGATTGCACACATTCTCAACTCAATGTTGTAGCCCAAAAAGATGTAGATCAGAATTTCTCTCTTACAGCAGAGTGGAATTGGATTTCATTCAATGTCCATCCTGATGACACATCTCTTGATGCTGTACTTTCTCCTCTAGGTGGCAATGGATTCCAGATTAAGAACCAAACACAATCTGCAACATATACGGATCCGCCAGGGATATGGGTTGGCACACTCTTAAACATCACAGATGGCGATGGTTATCTTCTTAATATGCTCAATCCTGTTGATCCCTTCACCGTTACCGGTCATCTCATTAATCCAGAAACAAATTATCTTCCTTTAGAATATGATTCTGCTCTAGCATACAACTGGAATTGGGTTGGATACTATCCTAACGTTGAGTTAACTCTAGATGATGCCCTTACAAGTCTTGGAACAAGTGCGTTGGCGGTTAAAACTCAGTCTAAATCAGCAATAAACGTTAACGGTTCCTGGGCAGGTGACCTGGTAACAATGGTTCCCGGCGCAACTTATAAGATCAATATGGATAATGCTGACACACTCACCTATCCTATTGCTGAGCAAACAAAAGAAGTTTTATCATCACCTTCATCTAATAATGCCTTGAACTGGCAGGTTCTTTCTGGTTGTGACAAAAACATGATAGCTCTAATAGACTTAGAAAATGATTATGATCCATCTTCTCTATCAGTTGGTATCTTTGATGAGAATGGTGCATGTCACTCCATAGGGACATATCTTGAAAATGTTTGGTACTTTACTGTTGTTGGAAAAAAATCAGAATCTTTGCACTTACAGGCTTTTAATGGTCAATCAGATGAGTTCCTGATAAGCAATCAAACCATAGATTTCCAGAATGACATTATTCTTGGAAAATTCTCTAATCCTATCAAAATAACCCTGGATAAAATCGAACATGAAAACAGCTCATTAATGTTATATAGAAATCATCCAAATCCCTTCTATCAATCAACTCGTATCCAATACTACATTCCACAAACAACGTCTGTCGAACTTTCGATTTATAATATACTCGGTCAAAAGGTAAAAACATTGATTTCAGGCTCGAAGGATGCCGGAGAATATGTTACAAGTTGGGATGGTTGTGATGATAATGGACATCGATGTTCTAACGGTATTTACTTCTACAAATTAACATCGAATTCCTCCTCCGTCGTAAGAAAAATGTTAATGATCAAATAACATATTGTGAGGAAGAAAGTTCATGCTTTCTTCCTCTTTTTTCTTGTAATAATGAAAAGAATTATCTTACTTCTTCTCGCTTTTCTATTGTCATACAAATCTATTCTCATATCTGAGCCGCCTGAGTGGGCACCTATTTCTGGCAACGAATATTCAATGGTTGTTTTTGCTGATATCTTTTTAGATCATAATCCTTTTACTGGCTCAGATACCTGCAATATAGCTGCAGCATTTGGACCTGGTGGTGAATCTGACTGTCGTTCGATTGCCTTATGGTTAGAATCTTTCCCTGCCTATGGATACTGGTATTTTAATATTATTGGAAACATAAATTATGAGACTATAACATTTAAAATATATGATTCTAATACTGACAGTGTCTTTAACTGTCTCGAAAATATTATTTTCCAGGATGGTATTACTATTGGTACAGCTGCAGATCCTATTATATTTTTAACTAATCTTTCTACACCTAGTTCCATTTTAATAACCGTAAACGAAATAACAGGTATTCCAACAATCTCATGGACACCAATCAATGGAGTTTCATCTTATTATATCTATTCAGGTAACTCCCTAAATATAGTAACTACTCCTGGAACACATATAGCTCAAGTTGATAGTAATTCTTGGTCAGATTTTTCAAAATTACTAAGTAAAAAATTTTACGTTATTACTTCATCTAATGATCCATTACGATGTGAATAGAAATAATTGTCCTAATTCACATTACTTGGCATCAAAGGAGATTAATGTTAAAAAGAATTATTATTTTTGTTTTTATAATATTGCTCTTATTTAATACAATCTTGCTATCGAATCCACCAAACTGGCATGTCATCTCCGGAACTCAGTATTCAATGATCCTGATTGCTCAAATCACATTTAATGGTGACATATTTGAAGGTGGTGTAAGCAACAATATGGCTGGAGCATTTGGTCCTGGTGGTGAATCTGACTGTCGCTCTATTGCGGCATGGCAGGTAGCTTCACCTCCCTACTGGGATGGATACTGGTATTTTACCATTGTTGGCAATGATAATTGTGATTGTATTTATTTTAAGATTTATAATGATCCCACTGATTCGGTATATGACTGTACTGAAAGTCTTTTATTCCAGGATAATATAACAATAGGAGAACCTACAAATCCCTATCAACTTCACACTTATCCAATCAGTGTTTCTCACAATGGTTTTAATGATTTCGATATTTGCACATATCCAAATCCGTTCACAGAAAATGTTCATTTCTCAGTCCCAGTTGAGCATATAAATGATTTTGTTCTTACTATTTTAGATATCAAGGGACGCTTTATTAGATTTTTTTATCCAGATGATATTGATAAAAAAGGCGCTATTACATGGTCTTGCTTAGATGTAAATGGTTTTCAAATACCTTCGGGAGTTTACCTTTACATTTATTTAAATAAAAATTATACATCATACGGTAAAATTGTTCTTATCAAAGAATAGATTTCAACCTTTTTTTTAGAGAGAATGTCCTAATGATTCAAATTGATAAAACAGACATTACAAAAGAAGAAGAATATCTTCAACTGAAAAAAGCAATTGAAACAATGAAGCTCGGGGTTACAATCACAAATATAAAAGGCGAGATCATCTATACAAATCCTGCAGATGCACATATGCATGGCTGGGATCCTGATGAATTGATTGGAAAAGATGTTCGTATCTATGCTACAAGAAAGAAATTGCAGCCCTGGAAGATCGACCAGGTCATAGAATGGCGAGGAATGACCAGAGAAAGCACGAACATTAAGAAAGATGGTGAACCTTTTCCAGTTCGTCTTATCTCAGATGTAGTTCGTAATGCTGAAGATTTCCCTATAGCGGTTGTTACGTTATGTGAGGATATAACTGAGTCAAAACAACTTCAACAAGAATTAAAAGAAAGTGAGGAAAAGCTTCGCCAAAAACAAAAGATGGAAACAATCGGTGTGCTTGCTGGTGGAGTTGCTCATGACTTTAACAATCTTCTCACTGCTATCAATGGTCGCTGTGACCTGCTTATGCGTAAGCTGAATGAATCCGATCCAATATATAATGACCTTAAGGAAATACGAAAAGCTGGTGGAAGAGCTGCTTCACTTACAAGCCAGCTTCTTACATTCAGCAGACAGCAAATCATTGAGCCCAAAGTGTTGAATGTATCAACTGTTATCAATGATGTTCACGACATGCTTCAACGTTTGATTGGTGAGGATATCATATTTCAAACCGATCTTCAAGAAAATCTCTATATAAAAGCTGACAGCAATCAAATAGATCAAATTCTTATGAATCTTGCTGTAAACGCAAGAGATGCAATGCAGAATGGTGGAAAACTCACGATAAAGGCTTTTTCAAAAACTTTAACAACAAAACTTGAATCAACTCAAACCGAAGCTCTTAATCCCGGAGAATATGTCGTTATAGAGGTCTCCGATACCGGCACCGGGATGAGCAAGGAGACGATCGTTCGAATATTCGAACCTTTCTTTACAACAAAAAAAGTCGGCAAAGGAACAGGTCTTGGACTTGCAACAGTATATGGTATTGTTAAACAAAGTGATGGTGGTGTTGAAGTCGACAGCTCGCTTGGAGAAGGTACAACATTTAGGATTTATCTTCCGCTGGTTGAGCAAGAAGAAATCGAAGCTCCCGTTTCTGAAACAACGACAAAAATCGAGCCAGAATATTCTATTGAACAAAAACAGCATACTATTTTACTGGTAGAAGATCAAGAAATGGTGCAAGATCTCGTTACAGAAATTCTTGAGGATGAAGGTTTTAAAATTATTACTGCCGACAATGGCATCAATGCGCTTGAAGTAGCCAAGAATTTCGATGGTTCTATTGACCTGATGCTTACAGACGTAATTATGCCAGAGATGAATGGAAGGGAATTAGCAGCAAAGATGCATGAAAAAAAGCCTGATTTGAAAATTCTATTCATGTCCGGCTATACGGGGGAAGAAATCCGTAATCGAGGTGTTCTTGAGCCCGGAACAAATTTCATACAAAAACCATTCACCCCAGACTCATTAGTTGAAAAAGTAATTGAAGTTCTAAGGTCTTAAAACCTATTTCCCAACGCAAAAACGATCAAATATAGAATTGATAATTTCCTCACTACTTATCTTTCCTATAATCTCCTCCAAATATTCACTGGATTCTTTTAGATCAAATGCAATGAACTCCAATCCTCTCTGAGAATCAGCAGAATCTATTGCCTGACATAGCGCTTTCAGGCTCTTTTCTGCAGCTGCAAGCTGTCTTGCATTTGTAATAAATCCACCTGATATATCATAATTGCTGATATCAATATTGTTAATCATTCTTTTTTTGAGTTCCTCGATTCCGGTTCCATCTATTGCTGATACATATAACAAATCCTTCTCTTTTTTTGGTTGAACACCTAATAAATCTACCTTATTCAATACCTGGATAATATTTATCCCATCAAGATTAGGCAGTGATGTTTCACGTGAAACAGTGCAATCCTTGATCCATATGACAAGATGTGCATCTCCAATTATTTTTAATGATTTTTCTATTCCGTATCGCTCTATATGTTCTGGATCATCTCTCAGTCCCGCCGTATCAAATAGTTTAACCAGATAACCCTCCAAAGCGATATCCTCTTCAATATAATCTCTGGTCGTTCCGGGTATATCGGTAACAATAGATCGTTCATTTTCGATGAGTTTATTAAAGACACTTGATTTGCCTGCATTTGGTGGACCTGCAATTACTACTCGATAGCCTTCGTGCAGTATTCTTCCTTCATGTGCTGTTTTTATGAGTTTTTTAAGTGATTTTTGTATTCTATTAAGTGCACTTCCATAATCATTAAATTTTTTAGATCCCAATCCCTGATCTGAGAAATCAATATCGAGCTCTATCTCTGTTCTGATAGCAGTTATCTCATCTAATATTATTGAAATTGAGTCATGAAGTTTCCCTTCAAGTTGATAAATTGCAGACTCTAATGAATGCTTTGTAGAGGAATGTATCAGGTCAATAATTGCTTCTGCTTCTGTCAGGTCAATTTTACCATTGAGGAAAGCTCGTTTTGTAAATTCTCCCTTCTCTGCAGATCTTGCTCCCCTTTTCAGAATAGTCTCTAATACTCGCTGTGTAACAAACGCTCCACCATGGCAACTTATCTCGATGACATCTTCGCCAGTAAAACTATTCGGGTTTTTGAAATATGATACGAGAACTTCATCAATTAACTCGTTGCTATCAAAAATCCGTCCAAAATATATGTGATGAGATTCCATCTCTTCTGCTGCTATTTTCGATCGGAATACTTTATTGATTATTTCCAGGCTATTCGTCCCGCTTAATCTTATTACCGCAATCCCGCCAGTCCCCGGTGGGGTTGAGACTGCTGCAATGGTATCCAGATGGTTTGTCATAATGATGAAATATATGATATGATATTTCTTGTCGTAAGTCCAATTTTATCTCTTAATATCTCAGTATTTCCATATGTTACAAAATCATCTGGCAATCCGAATCGTTTGATTGTAAAATGTATGTTCAGCTCATTACAAGTTTCAAGAATAGCTGCTCCAAAACCTCCATAAAGAGCATTTTCTTCTATTGTGATGATATTCTTTAACTTTTTTTTATGTAATTCTTCAAGCATCTTACTATCGATTGGCTTGATAAATCTGGCATTTATTAAAAAAGGATGCTTGCCATTTTTCTCCATTTCATGATATGCATCATATCCAATTTTAAAACTGGTTCCTGCACAAATGATTGCATCTCTTTCTCCCTCATATATAAGTTCAAATTTACCCAATTGTATTATCTCGCTCGTACTTTTATATGAATCAACTACTCCCCTTGGATATCGAACAGAGATGGGACCTTTATTATAATTTTGCATGAATTTGAGCATCTTTTTAAACTCTTCACCATCTTTAGGTGCCATGATAACCATATTGGGGATACATCTAAGATATGAAAGGTCGAATGCACCATGATGTGTCGGTCCGTCTTCACCAACGAGTCCACCTCTATCAATCGCAAATTTCACGGGTAATTTCTGCAATGCTACGTCATGAATTATCTGATCAAATGCCCTCTGTAAAAAAGTCGAATAAATGGCCACAAAGGGTTTTAACCCTTCCAATGCTAGTCCGGCCGAAAAGGTGACGGCATGCTGCTCTGCAATTCCTACATCAAAAAAACGATCGGGAAATTTCTCTTTAAATCTTCGAAGTCCTGTTCCATCACACATTGCAGCAGTTATCGCAACGACATCTTTATCTTTCTCAGCTATTTCAATGAGAGTGTCACCAAAAAGTGTAGAATAAGATGGTTTTGCTAGCTTTGCTTTTGATTTCTTTATCTCCCCTGTCATGTTGTCAAAAGAAGAAACTCCATGAAATTTTGTTGCATCCTGTTCAGCAAATTCACACCCCTTGCCTTTCTTGGTGATTAGATGTACAAGAGCTGGCTCGCTTATGTTATTTCTGACCTGAGTGAGAATTTTTATTACTGTCGGAAGATCATGGCCATTGATCGGCCCAATATATCTAAAGCCCAGATCCTCGAAAAGACTGCTGGGTACGAACATCTTAAGAATACTGTCCTCAAAACGCCTTGCACCTGAAATAATCTTATTTCGTACGATTTTTGGGAGTGTCTGTACCATATCCCATACATCATTTTTTAGCCTATTATAATGCCTCCCAGAAAGAACATTTGCAAGATAATAATGCATACCTCCAACATTCTTAGAAATAGACATTGAATTCTCATTTAAAATGACGATAATATCCTTTTTAGAACCACCGATATTATTTAACCCCTCGTAGGCTTCTCCTGCAGTAAGTGCACCATCGCCAATGACAACGATCGTCTTATCTGGATTATTCTTATACTCTTTGCCAACAGAAATTCCAAGTGCCGCAGATAATGAAGTGCTGCTGTGACCAACGCCAAAAGCATCATATTTACTCTCAAAAATAGAGTTAAAACCGCTTATCCCGCCAAACTGGCGAAGCGATTCAAAATTATCGTTTCTTTCCGTAAGAATCTTGTAGGCATATGACTGATGCCCAACATCCCATATCATTCTATTCTTTAGTGGATCAAAAACATTTAAAAGTGCAACAGTGAGTTCAACAACTCCCAAGCTAGGTGCAAGATGCCCGCCTGTTTTGGAGGTCACGTCTATAATTCTTTCTCGAATATCCTTGCATAGCTCTTTTAGTTGTTCAAGGCTAAGTTTTTTAAGGTCTTCAGGTTTGTTTATCTGTTCTAACATGTTTCATCTCCATTTGTGTCTGTTCCAGTAATGTGGTCGATCCATTCTAATATCGGCTCTCTACCCTTTTTATCCTTTGCGGAGAACATCAAAATATCTTGGTTGGGTAAGAGTAAAAATTGATCTTTGAGTATCCTTGTCTTAATTGAAGCCAGTGATTTACTTATCTTATCTGCTTTTGTTGGTACAATGAGTAAATTTTTATTATGTGATGTAATCCAGTTTTTTGCTTCAATATCCTTTATGTCCGCTTCATGCCGTATATCAACGATCAACACAATGCCACATAAGTTTTTCCTCTTCATGATATAATCATCAGACAGTTTTTTCCAGGCTTGCTGGACTTTCTCTGAAATCTTTGCATAACCATATCCTGGCAAATCAGCAAAATTGATATGAAAATCTCTGCCGTTTCTAGTGCATACGACTTCAAATATATTGATTGTTCGTGTTTTACCGGGTTTTTTACTTGTCTGTGCTAGATTTTTTCTTTGCAGCAGACTATTTATGAGTGATGATTTTCCAACATTCGACCTTCCGATAAAAGCAATTTCTGGCGCATTACCTACGGAAAGATCAGAATATTTATAAGCACTTTCGACAAATCTGGAATTAAGGATTCTCATAAGGTCTATATATTACTGAGTATTTCTCAGATTCACTTACTTCAATCTCATAGACAGCAGTTTTGTCATCATTAAACACAGATTCTGCTTTTTTATAAAGAACCTTCGCAATAGACTCAGATGTTGGATTTATTTCGCTGAAAAATTGTAATTTGTTAAGATTTTCATGATCAAATTCTTCCAATATCTCATTGAACTTATTCTTTAGTATTTTGAAATCTTTGGTCATACCAATTTCATCGATGCTGCTGCAACGCAGAACGAGTCGCACATTCCAGTTATGACCATGCACTTTTGAGCAATCACCCTTGTATCCTACTAAGTTATGTGCGGCACTAAAATTACTTTTTATATTAACAATATACATTATACACCTCAACGTATAAGCTTATTTTTTTATGTAATTTGTTGTCAAAATATTCTACACTTTCTTGACATCACGTCCAGTCTTTCATGCATAAGTTCTTTATCGGAGGTCACATGTTAAAGAAATCAATAATTGAGAAAGTCCTTCAGAAATCGCTTTCAAATGGTGCTGATTTTTCTGAACTCTTCTTTGAAGATACTCAAAATGCAACGATCCAGATGCTTGACAGCAAGATAATACAATCAGTCAACGGCAAAGATCATGGAGCTGGGATTCGAGTTTTTTATGGCAATAAGGCAATCTATGCATTTACAAACGATGTTTCAGAACAAGGTCTGCTGAAAGCAGCAAAAGCAGTTAGTGGTGTTGAACAAGGAGATTCTGAAACTAAAATTTTGGATCTTTCAGATTCTCAGAATAAATCGAACAATATATTCTTAATTCCTTTTAGTGCCGTTCAAGCAGAAGAAAAAGTAGAACTCCTTCATCGAATTGATTCGTCTTCACGAAAATATTCACCGTACATTTCTCAGGTTAATATCACATATCTTGAAAAAGTACAAAATATCGTAATTGCCAATAGTGAGGGAATGCACACAAAAGACCAGCGATCTTATGCTCGTGTCTATGTCAGTTCAATTGCATATAAAGACGGGCAAATGCAGACTGGTAACGAAAGTCCCGGAGCTCTAAAAGGATATGAATTTTTCAAAGAGCTAAAGGCAGAAGAAATTGGTATTATGGCATCAGAAAGAGCAGTAAAAATGCTTCTTGCTGACTATGCGCCGAGTGGTAAATTTCCTGTTATAATCGGTAATGGTTTTGGGGGTGTCATATTCCATGAGGCTTGTGGTCATCCTCTTGAAACGACTGCTGTTGCAAAAGGAGCCTCGGTCTTTGCAAATAAACTCAACCAAAAAATAGCAAATACTTGCGTCACAGCGATAGACGACGGCACAATGCCTAACTACTGGGGATCATCAACGATCGATGATGAAGGGAATCCTACCCAAAAAACTATCCTTATAGAAAATGGAATATTGAAATCCTACATGGTCGACAAACTTGGTGGCCTCAAGATTGGAATGCCAACAACAGGCAGTGGTCGACGACAATCCTACAAATTTGCTCCCACATCCCGAATGAGAAATACTTACATCGATAAAGGTAACGATTCATTCGAAGACATGATTTCCTCAATTGACTTTGGCCTCTATGCAAAAAAGATGGGCGGAGGTTCAGTTCAACCAGGTACAGGTGATTTCAATTTTACTGTAGGTGAGGGATACCTTATAGAGAATGGAAAAATCACTAAACCCGTCCGCGGTGCTACATTAATAGGTAATGGGAAGGATATCTTGAAAAAAATCAGTATGATAAGCGATGATCTGGAATTTGCTGAAGGTATGTGTGGGTCACAAAGTGGCAGTATTCCGACCTGCGTGGGACAGCCAACGATTAAGGTAGACGAAATTGTGGTAGGTGGAAGGAAGGTGAAATAATGTTTGAAAAAGAATTTGAAGAAATTAAATCCATTGCAAAAAAACATAACATCTCACACTATGATGCATATCTTTCAACTTCTCATTCTCTATCTATCAGGATATTCCATGGGGATATAGACTCATTCAATTATTCAGACGCTCTTGGGTTAGGTCTTCGGATAATAATAGGAGAGAGAACTGGTTATGCCTATACAGAGAAGCTCGATCGAGAATCTTTGGAAGCCACACTTTGCAATGCACGTGATAATGCGAGGATTGTTGATTACAAAGAAGAGGTCAAATTAGGCAATTATCCTCCAATTACCAAAAAATTGGATATATATTCTGAAGCTCTATCCAAAATTTCTGTTGAAGATAAAATTAAAAAAGCAAAAGAGATCGAGAAGGCTTCATATGACTCTGACAAACGCATCGTTAATGTTCCCCAATCGATCATTGGTAATAATGAATCGTATGTAAAAATAGCAAACTCTTGCTGGATGACAAAAGAATATATCACAAATGCTTGTTACGGGCTGTCCTTCTGTCTTGCGAAAAAAGACGATGAAACAAAGTCCGGTTATTTCGAACACCTATCAAGGAATTTTAATGACATCCATGCTTCGGAAATAAGTTCCGGGGCGGCAAAAAAAGCAATCGAATTACTTGGTGCACGAGATATTTCATCCGGGAATTATCCAGTTCTCTTTAACAATGAAATGGCTGCCACGCTTTTAAGCACATTCTGGGGCATCTTCTCAGCAAAAGCTGTTCATGAAGGACAATCACTTTTAAAGGGACAACTTCATAAAGAAATAGCCAGTCCGCATCTTACTATCATAGATGATGCGCTTCTTGATGGTGGATATAATACACGTCCTTTGGATGATGAAGGTTATCCGTCACAGACAACAGAATTAATAACTGCCGGTACGCTGAACACGTACCTTCATAACTCAATAACTGCATTGAAAGATGGAATTCCTTCAACCGGTAATGCAAGCAGATCATATAAGACCACTATCGGCATCTCTCCTTCGAATTTGTACATAAAACCAGGAATAAGCACCAAAAAAGAGATCTCATCCAGCGTGAAAAATTACATTGAAATTGTTCAACTGGCTGGGATGCATAGCGGATGCAATACAATTTCAGGAGACTTTTCAATGAGCGCTCAGGGATTTTATTGCGAAAATAGCGAGCGAAAATATCCGATTCATAATTTTACCGTTTCGGGCAATTTTTTCAATCTTATGAAACAGATCATTGGTATTGCAGAGGATCTTTCTTTTAAACTATCGGCGATTGGTGCCCCCTCGATCCTTGTGGATGAACTTTCAATAAGTGGTTAACGTATGCGTGTAGGATTTCTTCAATTTTCTCCCGTCTTGTTTCACGAGAAACAGAATCTCGAAAAAATATCCCTTCTGCTTGAAAACTGCCATACCGATGTTGTCGTGCTTCCTGAGCTTTTTACAAGCGGATATTCTTTCATGTCTCATGAAGAGATAATGCCCTTCGCTTCAGAAAAAGATGGTAGAATACCAGAATTCTTTAAAACGATTGCATCCAGAGAACAGACTGCCATTGTAGCCGGATTCCTAGAAAGAGATGGTCGTCGATTTTATAATTCTCAACTCTTTGTCGATCCGCAGGTTAACCAGACCATATATCGAAAGACACATTTGTTTTTGAATGAGAAAGATCACTTTGAGCCCGGAGATACCGGATTTAAAATCGTAAATTATAAAGGTGCTCGATTTGGTCTCATGGTTTGCTTTGATTGGATTTTTCCCGAATCTGCTCGCACGCTGGCAGTTATGGGTGCAGATATACTCTGTCATTCAGCAAATCTCGTCCTTCCTTTTTGCCAGAAAGCTATGATCACACGATCCATTGAAAACAGAGTTTATACCATCACGAGTAATCGAACCGGCTCAGAAAAAAACAAAGAATCAAAATTAACTTTCACTGGCATGAGCCAGATTACTGATCCGTCAGGAAATCTAATTGCATCAGCAAACGAAACCGAAGAGATTCTCAAGGTTGTTGATATTGATCCTACACTGGCTCGGAATAAAATGGTCACTGACAAAAATCATATTCTGAACGACCGGCGAAAAGAATTTTACGAATAACAAATATTTCTTACATTACTAAATACGTGCATTAAAGGGTTCAAAAACTTGACACCATATCAGGACTCTCAGAATTGCACATTCTAAAGTACATCTGGAGGTTTCGCTGTGAAAAGAACATATCAGCCTCATAATAAACCGAAAAAAAGTTCTCACGGTTTTCGCAAAAGAATGAAAACCAAAGACGGAAGAGCGATCTTTAAACGTCGCCGTGCAAAACGCCGTAAAAGACTCTCAATCTAATGGCTCGTGAAGAGAATCACTTCTCAGGCACAATTTGATGAATTACGAAAGCATGGCATACGGAAGCATACCCGGTCCTTTGACCTGGTCTTTTGTCCTTGTTCACTGGAAGATGATTTCGGACTTGCAATCATTATTTCCAAAAAAGTAGCAAATGCCGTGAAAAGAAATAAGATAAAACGCTGGATACGGAACTTCGCTCATGCTAACAACGCTTTATTTAGTAATAAAATAAACTATCTTGTTATCAGCAAGAATGGGATTTTTGAGTATGGGCGAGACAATATTTATAAAGATCTGATAAAGGTACTTGATAGCATTGAATAAAATTATAAACAACTTTTTTATTCTTTTAATAAACCTTTATCAAAGGTTAATATCACCTATATTTCCGGACACCTGCCGTTTCTATCCCTCCTGCTCGTCGTATGCAAAAAGTGCTTTTTTAAAATATGGATTTTTAAAAGCGGTCTATCTGTCTTCCTGGCGCATTCTCAGATGCAATCCCTGGTCAAAAGGTGGATACGATCCGTTACCCTAAAGGAATGATACAGTATGGATAAAAAAACTATTGTTGCATTGATTCTGATTTTTGTTGTATTTTATGTTAGCAGTAAATTTCTCTGGAAACAACCAGCCCAGCCTGTTACACAGCAATCTCCAATAGAGCAAAACTCGCAGGTTACACAAAAAGATACCAAGCCTGAAACTACAGAAAAACAACTTTCAAAAACCACCTCTGTAATTGATTTAAAATCAGACATTGCTCTCAAAGACGATATAATACTCGAAAATAATCAAATCAAGGTCATTTTCACCAATCGTGGCGGTAACATCAAACAGGTTATCCTAAAGAGCATTGAAAATGAAGCTCATGAAGGACCGATCGAGCTCTTTGTAAAAGATAGCGGTATGTTCAATACTGTCTTTTATACAGACACAGACACGATCAACTTCAAGAAGCAAAATCTTGATTTCACTTATGATGAATTCAGCGTTGTTTTTTTCATAGAAAAGGATGGCAAGCGAGTCTTTGAGAAAGAATACTCGATTATTAGTGACTATACACTTGATGTGAAGATCAAGGCTGATGACCTTGCTTTTATTGATTCTTACGACATACAGCTTAATGCAGGCGTCTATTATGATCAGCAGGGAGACAAGAGATTTGACACCTACATAAATGCGGTTGCATTCATCGACAATACACTTGATAAGATTACGATAAAAAAAGCAACTGCAGGAATCTCTCAATATGGAAATATTTCGTGGACGGTTTTAAAATCAAAATATTTCATGGTTGCCGCAATTCCGGAACGTACTGTTAAGCTTCGAGAAATCTTTGTCTATGCAGATAATAGTAATATCATGGAAAATGCAAAGGTCGAGGTCGGAAGAAACTCCATCGATCATTCGTATCAATTCTATTGCGGACCTGTAGATTATGATCAGTTGCGTGCTTTTAATATCGGGCTTGAAGATGCAATGAATTTTGGATGGAAACTACTCAGACCGATCAGTAAACTCATCCTGAAGTTATTGAAGTTCATCTATTCTCTTATTCCAAACTATGGTATAGCGATCATTCTTCTTTCAGTTATCATCAAATTTATTTTCTATCCTCTCACGCATAAAAGTTTTACCTCTGCTCAAAAAATGCAGCAGGTCCAGCCGATGCTGAAAGAGCTCCAGGCTAAATATAAGGGCAATCCACAGAAACTTAACCAAGAAACCATGAAGCTGTATAAAGAGCATGGTGTCAGTCCGTTAGGTGGATGCTTGCCACTTCTTATTCAGTTCCCTTTCCTGTTTGCTCTCTATCCTGTTCTGCAATCCACCATCGAGCTCAGGCATGCGGGATTTATATTCTGGCTGAAAGATCTTTCAATTCCTGATCCATATTACATCTTACCGATTCTTATGGGCATTACAATGTTCTTCCAGCAAAAATTAATGGCTCAGAAACCAACTCCCAATATGGACGATAAGCAGCTTGCCCAAGCAAAAACTCAAAAATTCATGATGTATGGTATGCCGATATTCTTTGTGTTCATTTTCAGATCTCTTCCGGCGGGTTTGGTTCTGTATTGGTTTACTTATAATATCCTTTCTGTGATCGAGCAGCTTTCTATCAGAAAAAAAACGCAAGCTCTTTCACATGAAATTGTTGTTGATAAAAAGAAATAAACATACATAGGGTGTGCTAGGCGGGAAGCCAGCGGTGTCCTGTAACCTGCAATCCGCTATAGCAGGGCTGAATTCCAATCTGCGAGATTTGATGTCTGTCTGTGTGGTATGCAAGTGGTGTTGAGAGTCAAGTCTAACGCAATCGGGCTCTGTGAACCTTGTCAGGACCGGAAGGTAGCAGCAATAAGCAGTCCGCCTGATGTGCCGTTAGGAAACTTGGTTTGAGCTAACGACATAATGCCTTTCAGAATATGATTTCAACGTGCGGTGCACACCCCCTTCATCTCAATGGAAAAAGATAAAAAGATCGAACACAAGAAAACACATGTTCCCAAACCAGTAAGAATAATCCTCGGGATTCTTCTTGGAATGCTGGTTGGTTTCCTCTGGCATAAATTCGTAGGATGCCGATCCGGTGCCTGCCCCATCGCTTCTAATTACCTCTATTCTCTGGGATTCGGTGGTATTGCGGGTTTGCTCATCTCCCTTTTCTAACATGAAATACAAGCATCTCTTCGGACCGGTTCCCTCTCGGCGCCTTGGACTTTCACTCGGAATCGATCCCATTCCATATAAAACCTGCACTTTTGATTGCGTTTATTGCGAATGCGGGACAACGACCGATCTTACAAAAAAACGAAAAGAATATATCCCTGTTGATGAGATACTATCAGAACTCGAATCGTTCCTTTCAACTAATCCAACCCTCGATTATATAACATTTTCCGGCTCGGGTGAACCGACCCTCAATAGAGGCGTTGGCAAAATAATCTCCTTTTTAAAAGACAATTACCCTCAGTATAGCGTTGCAATGCTGACGAACTCATCTCTTCTGTCAGATCCGAACGTTAGAAATGAGTTGTTACAGGCAGATGTTATCATGCCGTCGCTTGATGCAGTTTCTGAAGATGTTTTTCAGAAAATTAATAGACCGGCTCTCGGAATCAACATCGATGATATCATAGCTGGCTTGATAGCGTTCCGCAAAGAATTTAACGGTAAAATTTGGCTTGAAATATTCATAATTCCAAACATAAATGACTCTGATGAAGAGATTGAGAAGTTCCATCAAATATTGAGAAAAATTAAACCTGATCTTGTACAGTTAAATGCTCTTGACAGACCGGGCACAGAAAACTGGGTTATGCCTGCAAGTGCTGATGTGCTTCAAAAACTTAAGGAAACTTTTGCTGACCTTCCCGTAGTGATGATCAGCAATTATCAAAAACGCGAGAAGGTAAAATCCTACGATCTTTCAATTGAAGATGCAATACTATCAACGATCTCCCGTCGTCCATGCACTGCGGAGGACCTTTCTGAAATTCTCGATATTCATATTGCTGAATTGAATAAATATATAGATACACTTCATGAGAAGGGAAAGATCGAAGCATTAAAAAAACCTCGGGGTATATTCTTTAGGGCTAAGGTAGTATGACGGCTCTCCTCCTTTGGATTGGCTTCTTTTTCTCGCTGGTTGTAATGATCCTTGTTGCGAGAAAAAGTTTGTGGATGGGTTTTTTTGTTGGAGCTCTGATCCTTGGGATTATCAATCTCAAGCCGATAACAATCATACAACAATTTAAAGGCACGATTTTCGATGTATCCATCTTGCTTCTTGGTATTTCTGTAGGATTCATCGCCCTCATCGGCGGAGTTCTTGAGGAATCAGGTTTGATGGAAGGATTATTTAAAAATTTACGTTTAAAACGAAAACTCTTTCTTATGTTTGGACCTGCTTTTCTGGGAATGCTCCCCATGCCCGGTGGTGCTCTTCTCTCTGCACCCCTCGTGTTGAGAGCAGGAGATGATATTTCTGATAAACAATACACTGCGATCAATGTATGGTTTCGACATGCGTTGATACTCATCTACCCTCTTGGAGCGCTCCTTTCAACAAGCAAAATGGCTGACCTTTATCTTTACAGAGCTCTTTTATACCTGATCCCCGGATTTATTATCATGATACTCCTTGGCTGGGTATTTCTTCTGAGAGATATCGATGGGAACCTTCCCACCCAAAAACATCTTGATATGAAAGCGCTTCTAACTCCTATTGGTATTATTCTCGCGGCTCCACTAATACACTTACTTCTGATGATTATCTTTCCGGACGTTATTACCGAAATTCCTCTTATTATTGGCGTTTCATGCAGTCTTATCCTTGCTATGATCTTAGGTAACATGCCCATAAAAAATATTGTGCTGGTCTTCAAAAAGATGAAACCGCTAAAATATTTTCTGCTCATTATTGGTATGTTCTTCTTCTTAAATGTTTTCCGGGCGTCGAATATGTCCGACATCATTGCTCAAGCGGCAATATCAAAGAGCTTCACTATCGTCATAATTGCTGCGTTCCTCGGTTTCGTGACCGGTCGTGTTCAGATGCCTTTTGCAATTGTTCTCCCGATCTTTTATGCCAGATACGGCATTGATGCCATGTCATACCTGCTCTTTGCGATTATGTTCTTCTCGACCTACATGGGCTATATTATTTCTCCAATACATCCCTGTGTATCAGTTTCCCTTGAGTTTTTCGGTTCAGATCTGAAAGGTTTCTATAAAAAATTATTCTGGCCTTTTTTCATTTCTCTTGCAACTGCCTATATAATAGCACTCATTGTAACATAATATGAAGAAAAAGATCATAGCAGTAATCGGGGGAAAATCAGCTAATCAGGACTATTATGACTTTGCATATCAGGTTGGAAAATTGATAGCTGACAATGGTCATATATTAATCTGTGGTGGACTCGGTGGCGTTATGGAAGCAGCGTCAAAAGGTGCTTCTGAAAATGGTGGATTTACCATTGGAATACTTCCGGGATTCGAGAAAAAGGATGCTAATCCTTATATTTCTATATCTATTGTCACTGGAATTAGTACTGCTCGGAATTCCATTATAGCACGAACCTGCGACCTTGCTATTGCTATAAACGGATCATATGGTACGTTATCTGAAATCGCTTATTGTCTCGATTTTGGCAAAACAGTGCTTGGATATAAGACTCATGATGTAAAAGGTATTATTTCAATTGATAAACCAGAAGAAATAAAAGCGTATCTATAATTCCCTACAACTTACATTAAAATTTCGCAACAACCCCAATCCTATGTGAATTCCCAAGATCTGCGTGAGTTATAAGTGCATAGTTTATTGTGAACTGCCTGTAGCTGAATCCGAGACCTGCAGTGAAATGATTATTATAAAGACCGGAGCGAACTGACAGAACTTTTTTATAGGTAAACTCAAGTCCAAGGTGGTTCAAATATTCGTAAACATCACTCCAGTCATATGCAAGGATCACATTTGAGTCTATGAATGGAACCGGTTGATCGAGCGCTAAGCCAAATCTGGGAGTCGTTACGATCTCATCGACATGTTTTGAGCGCGTGTCCCATGTAATTTTTGTTCCGCTTATATCTTGAAGATTGAATGCAAATTTGATCTTTCCAAGCCAGGGCACTTCAGTAAGAAGTCCAAAATCGGTGCGTATCATAAATGATGCATCAAGCCCCATTCCTGTGCCTATGTTCTCATAAATATCACGCTTAATATATTTAAAAACGCCGCCGATATAATAGTCTATCGGAAGATCGAAAAGCTCCCATCCAAGGTCGGCGATCCGAGAAAAATTCTTTGCAAATGCAAATTCAAAAAGCTGATCAGAGCTCGTAAAATATCCATCCGGAGTTCCGGTCAACTGTAAATCGACATTTGAAGATCGTATGAAAACATTTGAGTTTTTCAACCATTTTTCATCAAACATAGGGATATTATCAACCGAGAGCTGCGTGAAGCTGACACCGATCGTAGTACTTGCCGGTAGCGGGATACAGAATGAGAAGAAATCATAAGCAGCAAGGTTATCAAAGAGAAATGCATGCATAAATTCTGCTTCGATATCAGTGATTTGAGCAATACCAGATGCATTCCAATAGATAGCACTCCCGTTATCTGCAACTGCAGAAAATGCACCTCCCATACCAAGCGGTCGAACACCGCTTCCGAGAAGAATGAAATCTCCTGCATAGCGTCCAGCATATGCAAACAAGGGCATTATTACAAGCAAAATTATTATTACAATCTTTTTCATCATCGCAGGATAGCCATCTTCATTATCTTCTCGATTGATTCATTACCTTTAGTGGCAACGATCTTGTAAAAATACACACCATTTGCGAGCTTTCTTCCATCTCGATCAACGCACTCCCATCCTTTCAGGGTATGTGGATATTCATGATATCCAACGGTTGTGCGCATATCCCTTATTACATTTACAAGTCGTCCTGATACAGTATAGATCTCGATCCTGACCTCGTCTGCATCGTCGGTGAGCGTGTACGTAAATCGTGTGCGTCCTTCGTTGTTTGGGTCGGTCGTTTCCAAAGAAACCGGATTCGGGTAGTTGCCAATATGTATAAGGTTGAACTCTTTCTGAACAGAGAAATTGATCACTCTCTCATGGAAGTTTCCGTTCACATCAGCCACGGAGATGATGATCGTGTATGAGCCAGCTTCCACATCAATCTGATATTTAACAGGAATTGACGTCATATTATTAGTAGATAGCGAATAATTGCTGACAGCTTCACCGTTTAAAAAGATCTTGATCTTCTCAACATCAACGCCATTTGCATCCTGAATAATAAATGAAAACTGCGCATTATTATCAACATAACCGCCATTGGTGAACTCCTGTCCCTCAACATTTACATCGATCGAGGGAACGGTTGTATCGTCGTTGTTGAAGAGTGTATACAGCCCGGGTTTTGAAATGTATGCATAGGAAACGCTTTTCTCCTGAAGATTCGTATCACCACCGATCATGAACCAGCAGCGGAGCTCCTCATTCCAGCGATATATCCTAAAATTGCCATTCTGAGCAAGATGCTGGATCGTTGTGTCGGTTCGAGAATAATTAAATGCGAGAGTAATATCTTTACGGAATTTCTTATCATGCGTTAGACAGGTAGAGTCGAAGGGAGATATCTCATAACACATATACTCTTCAGAAAGGAGAGGAATTGGTTCAACATCGGGAAGGAGTGTTATCGTGTCCAGTGTTGAAGGATAAATATAGAATAATTCATCCTGGCCAACAACTCCAGAAGGAAATGCTGCAACAAAATTGGAATCAAGACTGGTATGTGTTAGTGCTACATTATTCGGAACCGTAAAAGCATTGATGTCGTATATTTTTGTTGATGTATTATTATAATAACTTAGTTCAAGATATGATGTGTCCGGATTGGCATGCACTGTTAAAGTATATTCTGCAGGAGTTAGATCACAGCTGAACGTTATAATTCTCTTTTCAAGTGATCCAAGTTGGGGAGTTGTAATTGAGTCGAGGATTGTAGGGCCGTCAGTAAGTACTACCTTTGTCTGAGGTGTCTGGAGTTTTCCAATATTAAATAATTCAACATCAAATGAAATCCCGGTCGTTCGATATTTTAACTCGAAGCTTTCAATTGCTATATCTGGACCGGACACCTCGAAATTTACCTCTTCAGACTGTGTGACACTTCCATCAGTAGCATACACCTCAATATAGTATTCTATAGTCGTTTCAACATCAAAAACATCTATTGGCTGGATTGTTTTGTAGCCAAGGGTATCCCCGACCTCCTTCTCCATTAAGACTTTGTATTGGGTTTGTGGGCTGCTATATTTCCACCACACACATTTTACGGAATCAATTCCGGCATTATCATATGCTTTTGCAGAGATGTAGATGGAATCTCCAATGGCTGGAATTTCTGGTATGGGATGCATATGAAAGATTGCGGCTTTGCCTACCGTGAACTCAGTATATCCTATATAATCAGAGTATGAATCATATCCATAGGTTCTTACAATACGAGAAAATTCTGATGATGTATCGAGTGTATCGATTATGTATTCATATCCAGCTGGGTTGTAAGATGTTCTTTCAATATTATTCAACTCAACCTGGATCATCTCGCTTTGATTGTAAGGGTTCCTGATAAGATCATCTTCATCGGTGACGTAATATGATATTCTATTCAATGTGGATGCATCGTTTTCAATGAATATCGAAACAGTATCACCTTTCACAAATTGATAGCTGTCCAATGTCGTATTCAGTTCTTGTATAGGAAACACAATATCGATCGCCGGATCGCCCATATAATTAAAATGGCGTAAAAAGACTAGGTGAGCACTATCCCAGGGATATTTGAGTGCATACTCGGTTTTCGCAATATTACAGACCGTTGCCATATTCCTCTCACCAAACGTAAACATACTCTGAAGGAAATAAGCTCCAAGGTATTCATCTTGATCGAGAAATCCTTTTCCTGCTCCACCGAAGAAGCCGATCGATCCTTTACCTGCTTCGAGAACAAATGCTTCACCCAGACAGCTTGTACCTGGATATTCAAAGTTCGATGTATAACATGTCAAGCTGCTGATAATTGGATAATTATCATTGAAAAGCGTAGAAATATCTCCCAAGTTCATCAAATTCAGATCTGACCAGATCTGTCCACCGCCATGTCCCATGAACTGCATAAACGCTGTTCCATCATCAATATAATCTTTAATGTTCGTCGTACTTCCCCAATAAGGATCATCGTGATCTGCCTGTGCATAAATTCGTGATACACGAAAAGTTTTAGGTATATATTTCCTGTTGAGTCGCTGACTTTGATCCTCGAAAGTGCCCGACCCACCAGCAATGAGCATAACATGATTTCGCCAGTTATCATTGAAATTTGGCTGGGAATTATATTGAATGGTCTTGGCAAATGCCGGGAGTATCTGACCTGCTTCCCAAACAGGGATTCTACCGACTGCCAGGTCTGGAAGTTCGTCATCGCCAACGATCGATACAAACCAGTTATCATCAACCGTTGCACCAACTTTATATGACCAGCTCATGTGAGAAGGCACTATGCTGTATTCCTTGTTTGGAGATGTCGGACGTTCATCATAACAGGCATCACCTAATAACAGAATGTATTGAGGTGCAGGTTCCTGCCAGTTATTATATGCATAAGATATAAAATCCTTAATGGCTTTATCCGTCTTAAGCCCATAATTGAATTCATCATATATTGCTTCTGTCGAAACTGTTTTAACGATCAAGCCTTTTTGCTCATACCAATGAGCTGCAAAATCATAAAAAATATCTTCTTCGAGAAATTCCCGTTTTGAGATCACAATATAATCTGCTTGTTCATTCGGTGTTCTGATATTACTTGGAAAGTCTGGAAGGACTGCTTTGGGGATCAGTTTTTGTGAATCGCTCACGGCAATGTACTTTGTGTTATTGTCAAAAACGTGATCCTGGAAAGAAAGCACATAAGGAGCTCCGCCTTCTGGCAATCCGGATTCTATACTCAGATTCTCAAATTTACTCACCCCGATTTTATACACATCGATATCCGGAATGGTAAATTCGTTGATCTCAAATTGCATCAATCCGGGAGAAAAAGAAGTCGGTTTATTGAATTCAAGCAGATCTTCGTGGGCTATGCATTCCCGCCAGTACCTGACGTCAATGTAATCCAATAACACCCTATCATACGATGCATCTGTATCTCCTGGAAGCGATAAATATATCTGGTTACTGCCATTATTGAGTTTGTCGTTACTCATTGTACCGGTCATGATCTTCTCGTTCTGACCATACCAGTATTCAGACCCTACTTGAGATGAGTTAATATATGAAAGCGCATGATGCTCTCCTGTATTATTCTCACTTGCATAGGTTTCACCAAAGTAACAAATCGTAACATCCGCACTTCTTGCATTACTTTGAAGGGGGTTATAAAGCTGAATAGTAAAATTGGTCATATTCGGTGCGCTGAACTGCTGCCAGAACCAGAGATCCTCTCTCGCAGGAGAAACCTGGCTTAATTTAGAATAAATGCTTTGATTCTCAAAATGAACAGTGGTATCAAAATTATAGACTTTTCTGTAATTATAAGGATTCGTCTCATACAATCCACCATCTTCGATCGCAAGCCGCGTTCCGAGCACTTCTTCGTCGTAACTCAGGAAAAACACATTCTCCCACGAAAATGGATTATAGTAGCAGTTCTCCCCATGGTATATATCTGCATAAAATTCGAAGTAATCTCCTTCATCGAAAGAGTCGTCGTCCTGACCATAGAAATAGATCGGGATCAACTCACCCTGATTATGCAGCTGCAAATATTTCGGATTTATCTCATCAATCTGGATACGGATATCATATTCTGTTCCCAGCGAATCGATCCATGTTTGTAGCGTATCTTTAAGGTATTCATAATCAATTTTATAAATACCCTTTTCTTCGATGACGAACTTGAACTGTGATATCTCTGTTTCGTTCTGTCTCTTATGAAGATAGGATTCCTTCTCTTTTTCTTTTCTCCAATATTGAGACACCTCATTATTGATGATCATTTTGTCTGCAATGCCATCAATATAATTTACTTCACCCCCGCGTGCTTTGCTTTTATCTCCGTCGATATGAAATTGAATCACAAGGTCAGTGTAGAGCTTAGCTGTTTTTTTTGTATGATTATATTGAATAGGAAAGATACGAAATGATCCAAGATATCTGTTGCCGATATATCCCATCGCCTGCACTTCAGCAGCTTTTTCTGGATAATAGTTGTTTGTTTTAAAATTTATAAACTGTTTCGAGGGATCCGGAACAAGGATTCCTTCGTCTTTATACGGATGATTGATCGGAATTGAAACATTTGTGAGAGTCACATATTCCTGCGATAAAACACTTACACCAGCTTTTCCTTCTGGTGGAAGACCAATATTTCCAGACAGGAATGGAAGGGCTGGCAATCCTTCAGTTGTAATAAAGTATGTTTCAAGGTCCGGCAGGGAGAGTGTTTCGTTCGTTTTTGCATTTGATTGAGGAATTGTATATTCATCGATCCTCAGGTGCACCTGAATGAAATCTTCTGTTACTTCTTCTATCGTAAAACTATTCATTCCCCATAACGAAGAAGCTACAAGGATTAATAAAGCAACGGTAAAAACTTTCTTCATCAACACATGTCCCTCATAATTTACGAATTCCTTTTTGGGCGATGTCCTTTCTATGATAGCTACCCGTAAAGGACACTTTGGCAACTTCCTTATACACCTTATCTTGCGCATCGCGAAGGTTATCCCCGAAAGCTGTAATCGATAGGACTCTTCCTCCGTCTGAAAGTAATGCCTCTTTCTCTTTCTTCACTCCGGCATAGAATATAAGCACTTCATCTGAAACCTTATCGAGACCCTTGATCGGAAAATCACTTTTGTATTCTCCGGGATATCCACCTGATGCAATCACCACATTGACCGCACTCCTATTTTTCCAATTCAATTCAACCTCATCGATGCGTTCTTTTAGGATAGCTTCAAACACATCAACAATATCATTGTCAAGAAGTGGAAGAATTACTTGCGTTTCAGGATCGCCAAAACGACAGTTATATTCGAGGACTTTCACGCCGTCTTTTGTTAACATCACCCCCGCATAGAGAATTCCTTTGAAGGGTCTTCCTTCCTTCTTCATTCCTTTAAGAGTAGGAGCAATTATTTTTTCGTTTATTTCTTTCTTTATATCTTTTGAATATATTGCAGGCGCATAAGCTCCCATTCCTCCGGTGTTTGGGCCGTTATCTCCATCCCAGATCTGTTTATGATCCTGAGATAAAATAGTCGAACTAAAATGTTCTCCATCACAAAATGCAAAAAGGGATGCCTCTTCTCCTTTCAGGTATTCTTCAATTACAACTTTTGAACCCGCATCACCGAAAAGTTTGTAATTTATGATATGATTGAGTACTGTTTCAGCTTCAGTATAATTATCACAAATAAAAACACCTTTTCCCGCTGCCAGACCATCGACTTTTAGAACAACGGGGAATGGTATCTGAAGCAAATAATTCAATGCAGGCACAATTTGGTCGAAGACCTCGAAGTCTGCAGTTGGAATATGATATCTCTTCATGAAAGTTTTGGCGAAGACCTTGCTGCCTTCTAATTCGGCAGCTTTTTTTGATGGTCCAATTACAGCAAGTCCCTCTTTCACGAAAGTATCAACGATTCCTTCGGTAAGCGGCTTTTCGGGTCCGATAATTGTAAGGTCTATTGCCTCGGATTTTGCAAAGTGTACGAGTTCTTCAGTCGTGTGCAAAGGTATATGCCGTGCAACGTTCTCCATGCCGGGATTCCCTGGAGCAACAAAAATACTGTCTATCTTCTTACTTTGCGCACACTTCCATGCAATGGCATGCTCTCTACCACCGCTTCCAACAATTAAAACCTTCATGTGACTATATTTTTATCTGCACTCCAAAACTATATGTCTTTTTGGTCTCATCGTCTCCCGATATCTTCCCGTCACCATTGAGGTCGATGTAGTAGACTTTATAATCCCAAACGAGAAGCGTTACCGGTGATACTTCGTAGCCGATCTGGGCTTCTATCACTGCATTGGGACTCTTCCATGTGGTGAATTTCTCAACCTGTGTTTGAGAATATCGCGCATAGGCATAGTCAAGACCGGGGATGAATGTTTTCTTCAAACGCGCTTCTCCGAGGATTGATTTGCCCATGTTATAATCTTTACCATGAATATCTTCATAGGCGACTGTAAAATCGAGAATGTTGAAAATGTGCGAAACGAGCTGTCCGCGCCATCCCTGAGATTTATTGATTCCCTTCAGCGTACTCCTCTTGGTTACAACAGAATCTCCAACGACCATTGCGCGTTCGTTATCATAAAGGTAATCAAAGAAGTTGGGTTCAAAATCATCTCCGAACATTCTGTAATCGAGGGTTGCGTCAAAGATAAGAAATTTTGCACCAAAGCCAGGGAATATCACACCAGTTCCATAATCAAGAATATGAGCTAGTTCGGAATAATGATACAAACTGAAAAGCTTGGAATTGATAAGAGGTAATGTATAATCAGCGCCAATAATGGTAACGCTTTCCTTCTTTCCTAATTTATACACACTCTTCAGATAATCTGCCAGATTGTCCCATCCGGGTATAACCTGATTTACATCAAGTTCATTATTATTATCAGCGTCGATATCAATCGTAACACTTCCCACAGAATCGATATTAGCAGGATCCGGCCAACCATCACTATCGGTGTCTGCCCAATAATGGGGATTATCGGGATAGTCATCGAATATATTTGGATATCCGTCTTCATCATTGTCCTTTAAGCCGCCGAGTTCGTTCAGGTCTGTTACTCCCGTAAATCCAAATTCCAGATTGTTGAGGAAAGGAATACCTGTGGTAACAAAAGGATTCAACTTAACTCGTGCAGCAAATATGTTATGCTCATCGACATTCGGACAGAATACATCTACGCCAAGTCCGAATGGTTTTGTATTAACAGCAATTTCTGCTCCAAGCTGTTTTGTTGCAGGATAGTCAAGCATGTTTGTATAGTCTCTCATGATGAGACCGTGACCAAATTTTACACTGGGGAATGCACCGAGCCTGAAATAGAACGGGTCGCGTCTGTTTGCAAACTCAAGATACATGATCTTATTCAAATATGCATTGAAGTTATCCCAATCTTTCTTCCTGATGTTGCCGTCACCATCAATGAGGATATCAAAATCAAGCCCTAACTTAAATTTCCAAATTGGAATTTCCGGCATGAGACGGATGCGTGTATAGGTAACACCATCGATGGTAACTGTTCCGATCCCCAGTGTTCCGGGAAGTATTGATTTTCTGGGTGCTTTAGGCTGGTCTGCTTTTGCTTCCTCTTTGGGTTCTTCAACTGGCTGCACTTCAATATCCGGTTTCTGTTGTGGCTGTTCTTGAGGTTGATCTGGTTGCTTTGGTGTTTCCGGTTTTGTCTCTTCAGGAATTGTGACTTCCATAAGAGATTCTGGGGGCTGGACATTTTCCATCATCTGGAAAGAAGGAGGATCAATGCCGTTTGAAAATCCTTGATTCCCAGCTGGAATACTGATTCTTCCAAACTCATTACTAAAATCGACAGTCCCTTCGAAAACCTGTAGCGTTGTAAATCCTGTCTGGGCATCAACATCGGTCATAAAACCAGTTCCTTTAACGGCTGCTACTGACGTTGGCGTTTGGATATAATAATCCCCTTCCCCGGTTGTCACTTCAGACCAGATCTTTCCAACATCGAGCGTAAGGGTTTTCATGAAACTTTGCTCTCTCTGGCTCATATTTATGGTCAGGGTGCTATTTGAAAACACCTTAGATATAGCTCCATTATCTGAGAATTTTACAATTGCAAAGGAGTTGTCCTTAGTCAGGAGCATATCTCCGTCAAAAAGCTTATCCCCTTTGGTTGCAGGAGCAAGCTGGTGATCATGATTGAGAATTACCTCTCCCTGAAGATTCATAATTTCAGCATGCGCCATATCTTCCTGGGCTTGTAAAACAGTCATTGTTACAAAAGTAAAAATGAAAAAGAGTACAAAATATTTTCTTTTTGCTATCATAAGTGCTCCTTTCGAAGAAAGCATTTAATATCATTTTTTTTAAGAAAATCACTATTGATGAAAGAAATCATTGACGAATCTCTCGGTGTCAAGTAATTTGAACGATGTAGTTTGGCTTGTAACTGGTACGGATAAAAGTTTTTCTGGAGAAAAAATGGCAAAAATTTTATATGTCGCAATAGGCAATGAAATTTTGATGGGTAAAACAGTAAATACCAACGAAAGCTTTATTGGCGAACACCTGGTAGCAGCTGGTATACCACTCGATCTGACCATAACAGTTAAAGATGATGTTGCAATGATCGCAAATACACTCAAGCATTATTGGGAGCAGTATGATGTGATCATCATGTCGGGAGGTCTCGGTCCAACTCATGACGATGTAACAAAACATGCCATGTGTGCTTTTTTTGGGAAAAAACTCATATTCCATAATGACATCTGGGAAAAAATCCAAAAGATGTATGCAAATAAAAGTTTTGATCTGCCCGAGATTGCGAAAACCCAAGCAGATGTTCCGCAGGATTTCACACCTTTAAACAATCCAATTGGAACAGCTCCGGGATTGTACTTTTGTAAAAACAGCAAACACTTCTTTGCTGTACCAGGCGTTCCTTCTGAAATGAGGTTCATCTTTGAAGACAGTATCTTACCTCTATTACTCGAAAATTATCATCCTCAACCACTATTCCAGAGAACCATTAGAACGATCGGTATTCCGGAATCTATTCTTTCTACATCAACCCAACAAATCAAGGAAACACAAAAAACAAAAATTGCTTTCCTTCCCAAGCCAGGTATGGTTGATATTCGAGTGTACGGAACCCCTGAAGATGAAGTGAGTAAAATCGTTAAATTGTTCGTCCAACATGTTCCTCAACAAAATATTTATGGATTTGATGCTGATTCGATAGAAACGGTCTTTCATAAAAAAATGATGGTGTCGGGCAAAACCCTTTCTGTGGCGGAATCTTGTACAGGAGGTCTCATACAGAGCTTGATCACAGACAATGCAGGAAGTTCGGAATATTTTAAGGGGGGTGTTGTGTCATATAGTAATGAAGCAAAAATGGAAATTTTAGGAGTGCGAAAAGCTACACTTAGCAGATACGGAGCTGTAAGCCTGGAAACAGGTAAGGAAATGGTTCTCGGGATAAAAGAACTTATCGGAACAGACTATGCGATAGCTGTATCCGGTATTGCAGGACCTGATGGTGGAACCAAGGAAAAACCAGTTGGGTTTGTATATATCGGAACATGGGGAAAGACCGGATTGGTGATAACAAAAAATAACTTTTCTGGAACGAGAATTGAAGTAAAGAATAAAACCGCGCTTTATGCACTTCGTCAACTTGAAGTGGAAATTTAGATTCATTTTCTAATCCTAATGAACTTTTTGAAACAAAAAAACATGATCTTTTGTATTCACAACTCAATTCAGCACATTGCTATTTTTCGCGCACTTTTTTGATATAGAGAATAATACCGATAAAAAAAAGAAATCTATATATTGTGGTATGGATTGAATACTACTTATATTTACTAAAATCAAGGACTCATCGTAATGATAAGTCCTTTTATTATATAATATATGTGCTGCGGTTATTCTTCAGCTATTTCATCTGCGTGGACAAACATCTCTTTGAGAGAGCCGTACTGATCAAAAAGTTTGAGAGCTTCCTGAAGCTGGGGATCCTGATTGATAGCTCTCTTATTACCCTCCTCCAAACCAAATTTATTACTGATGATCTGCGATTCCAATGCATTTCTGAGCCACGGTTCGGATTGAGCAAGTTCTTCATCTGTGAACTCGATTTCTTTATCGCGAATACGTTGTACAAAATCTTCAAAAATTTCATCGTCTACCGTAAAATCAAGACCAATATCATTTTCTGATAGGTAGTCCACTGCAAATGGAAAGAACAGGTTGTTTCTACGGACCTCGAGTTCAAAGGCGTTGAGGGTATCCTGTACAATGATAATATCGGGCGTGATCCCGCCGCCACCATATACTTCTCGTCCACCAACGGTAAAATAGACTTCCTTTTCCTCATTTGAATCGATCTTCTTATTCAGTTTGGTAATATCATTCTCTCTGATCGCATCTTCATTTGCATCATTATGAATACAACGGCCGCTTTCAATATAGTATTTTGAGGTAGTAATCTTCAAACCATAATTCATTGGCAGCGGAAAAAGTTGCTGTACCGAACCTTTGCCGAAACTATTCTGTCCAACAATAAGCGCTTTATCCCAATCCTGAAGAGAGCCCGAGAAAATCTCCGCAGCGCTGGCACTTGTCTGGTTTACCATAACAATTATAGGTATGCCTTCAAAGGCATAGTCGTCCTTTGTATAAAATTTCCTGTTGAATGTTGCTATCCTTCCTTTTGTTTCAACAACGAGTTTATTTTTTGGAAGGAACTGGTCAACTGTTTCGATGGCAGTACTGAGCAAACCGCCCGGGTTTGAGCGCACGTCAATAAGAAGCCCTTTTATCCCCTCTTTGGTGAGTTCGACCATTGCGTTATGAAGGTCTTCTCCAGTACTTGCATTGAAGTTCGTTATTCGAATATAACCGATGTCCCCGATTTTATAAGCATAAGGAACACTGTCCATCTTGACTTTATCCCGCTCAATAACAACATCAAAATTCTCATCAACACCTTCTCTCTTAATAGTTATCGTCACTTTAGAGCCTTTAGGACCCCTGAGATGATCGACTGCTTTTGAAGATGTCCATCCTTCTGTAGACTCACCGTCCACTGCCACGATTTCATCGCCAGCCATCAGGTTTGCCCTGTATGCTGGTGTTGCTTCGATGACCGAAATGACCATTATATAATCTGTATCGGTGTGGGAGATCGTTATACCCAATCCGCCGAACTCGCCTTTAGTGCTTGTTTGAAGATCGGCAAACTCCTCCGGTGTAAGCAAAGAAGTATAAGGATCGAGGGTATCAAGCATGCCGTTGATCGCACTTTCAAATAGTTCCTGCGAATCAATCTCTTCAACGTGCGCCTGGTTGAGTTTTGTTATGATGTCTGTGAACAGCTTCATGTAATCATACAGACTTCCTTGAGTGCTTTCTGCTTTTGCAAATCCGACTCTGCCTATTATAAATCCAAAAATTATGGTTATGACAACCAATACTATCAATACTTGTTTCTTTTTCATTGTTGCTCCCCTGATAAATCTTTGTATCTTTCGGTAAAATTAAACATTATATCCTTATGAATATCTTCGACATTCTTTGTCCCGTCGATTATCACCACGCGTTCAGGTTCCTTTTCCACAAGCTTGAGGTATCCTTCTCGAACCCGTCGATGAAAAGCAACATCTTCGCTTTCGAGCCGGTCAATGTCCTCGGCTTTTGTTCCGTTATGAAGCCGCTCAAGACCGATCTCGACAGGGACATCAATAATATACGTCACATCTGGCTTGAGTCCAGTTGTAGCGATATTGTTAATTTTTTCTATCTCTTTTTCCGGTATCTCTCGAGCTGCCCCCTGGTAAGCATAGGTAGAATCATAATATCTGTCACAAATAACGATCTGCCCTATTTCAAGGGCTGGTTTTATCCACTCAACAGTATGCTGAGCCCTGCTCGCCATATACAGAAATACCTCTGTGAGGCGGTGCATTTCAGTATATTCTTTATTGAGAAGCAGCTTTCTTATTTTTTCGGAAATACGTGGTCCGCCAGGTTCTCTGGTGAGGAGAACTTCATACCCGAGAGTTCGAAGAGATTCTGTTAGAAATCTTGCCTGTGTGCTTTTTCCACACCCTTCGATGCCTTCGAATGTAATAAAGAGACCTTTTCTATTCATCATAATAAAAAATTTGGCACGCCCGGAGGGAGTCGAACCCCCAACTCACGGATCCGAAGTCCGTTGCTCTATCCAGTTGAACTACGGGCGCAGCGTCTCACCATTTCTTGCGTTGATGTTTTTCTGTCAATTATTCTATTTTACAAAAACATTGATGAATCCATTTAATTATTGACATTTAATCATCCCCTAAAAGCTTATAACTATAAGTGAGTTACACATGAAAGGATATATAACCTCAAAGCTTCTTAAGAAATTCCTCATTGCAGGCACGGCTCTGCTGATTATCATATTCGGGTCAACTGCCGTGTATTGGTTCATCGCTGGAGATTCATATTCCATGCTTGACTGCTTGTATATGACCGTTGTGACGATTTCTACGATCGGCTATTCAGAAATAATCGACCTGTCAAACCACTCCTTTGGTAGAGTTTTTACAATGATCATCGCATTTACAGGTGTGGGTATCCTGACATATGTACTTTCAACGATTACTGCTTTCACTGTCGAAGGAGAATTAAAAGCGACCTTCAGGAGAAGAAAGATGGAAAAAAAGATCGAACGTTTAAAAAATCATTATATTGTGTGCGGCGTGGGACAGGTTGGACTCCACATCATAAATGAGCTCTATACAACAGGAAGAAATAGTGTTGTTGTTGCCTTGACCGAGGAACGAATTCAACGACTTGAAGAACGTTTCCCTGAACAACTGTATGTTGAAGGGGATCCGATAGAAGATTCAATATTGAAAAAAGCGGGCATCGATAGGGCGGCAGGGCTTTTCGCTGCGATGGATGATGACAATAAGAATCTTATCATCAGCCTATCGGCACGTCAGATTAATCCCAACATTAAAGTTGTGGCAAGCTGTCATAATAATATGAATGCCGAGAAGATGAAAAAAGCCGGTGCCAGTGCTGTGGTTTCTCCAACACTCATCGGGGGACTGAGAATGGCTTCTGAAATGATACGCCCAACCGTGGTTTCTTTCCTCGACACCATGCTCCGCGACACGAATAAAAATCTTCGTATCGAAGAAACACCTCCTCTCGATTCCTTCGAAGGTTCGCAACTCAAAGATCTTAATCTCAAACAATTTAAAAATACACTTGTTCTTGCATTGCACACAAAAATTGGATGGATTTATAGTCCTGCCGAAACATATATGATTGGCAAGGGAACATCCCTCATAATAATGACGACACCTAAAGAACGCACATTAATTGAAAAACTTATACAAAAGAAATAACCTTCGCTTCTGATTAGAGGACTCTTATGTTTGAAGTCAAAGTACATTCAATTCAGGACTATCCATGTCTCAGATTAAAAGGACGTCTTGATGGTCTTGGTGCTGAAATTTTTGAAAAAGAAACCGGCTCTCTCAATAATGATTCAGCTCACTGGATCGTTGATTTCGAGAATGTTGACTACATGTCCAGCGCTGGAATGAGAGCTCTCCTGAAAAAGGAAAAAGAACTCAGGAAAAAAGGTGGGATGCTTATCCTGTTTGGTCTAGATCCTGAAGTTGAAAAAGTACTTGCGCTTACAGGACTTGCTAAACAATTCATTCTTGCTGGCGATCTGGAAGAAGCTCTTGCGCATGCCCGATCTCATATAAAAACAAATGAACAGAAAATAGCATTTGAAAAAGAAGAATGTTCGTTTACGTGCATCGGAACCTTCGATTGTCATTCAGCCATCGATATCTGGAATAACTCAAAATCCTCATCATCTCCGCGATTTGGTAAAGACTCATATATTCATACAAACTTGAAAGAACTTGGGTTCTCTCTTGGTATTGGCGGATTCGGTAATACTTCTGCCCAAGCCGAAGAGGGCTTAGGGCTATTTCTATCGCTTGCACATGCCGCGGGTGTTTCTCCAGCAGACGGATTTTGCAGACCTGATTTTCTGTTCACAAACGAACCTGTCGATGTTCCTATGTATGTTGCGCAAGGATTGAGTTTTTCCGGCAACCCGTCATTGACTATCAATAAAGATTCTGCTGGAACTCTTTCGTTGGAGAAACTTCTTAATGCATACCATTCCTTTTTGGCCCCACAGATGACAAGCATGCCAGCCGCCTGGGGTTTTGCTATACTTGCAGAAGTAACCTCTATCTCTGCTTCAAAGACGAAAACCAAAGAAGAGCTGTGCAACTCAATATCAACTCCCTGTATTGAAAACCAAGGTAAAATAGCTCTAATTTTTGGAGTTTACTACAATCATTACAAACTCTCAAAAGACGATACTCTTCGTCATCTTATAAATAATCTACAGATATTTCCGGCTTCTTCCTCCTATTATGCACATGCATTCATTCTTGATGAAATCTTCAGTGTTGAAGGTGATGCATTTAATAAGATCATTCATCAGATTTCTCAATCTGAACATGTAATGGATGTTGTTCGAATAGAGTCCGACACAATCATTTCAAATGCAAAATCCTGGATCTTTCTCCCTTCATATATCAGATCTGCAGAAGAAAAACGCCTTGTCATCGAAATAACGGAAGGAACACGATACGAAACGGAATGGGATACGCTCGTTCGCAGAATATATGCTGACTGCGGCAGGGTAATTCTCGACCAATTGCATGGCGGTTTCACGTCGATTACATTCCGAGTTACCAGCTATGACAAAGATGGTCGCCGCCTGCTGCCGACAGTATTAAAAATCGGTTCTGTCGAGAATAATGACCGCGAAGTAAATGCCTATCATAAATACGTGAAAAAGTTTATTCTGAATAACAGCACAACGATTATGGGAACAACCACCTATAAAAATTGGGGTGGGCTTCGCTATAATTTTCTTGGCATCAACGGCCCAGACAGCAATCTTGTATGGCTTGCGGACTACTATAAAAACCATCCAGCAGAAAAACTCATCCCCATCTTTGACCGCATTTTTACCGAAATCCTTAAACCGTGGTATGGACAACCCCAATGGGAGCCTGTCTATCCATATGCAGAACATTCTCCTCTAAATCTATTCTCAAATCTATTTGAAACGCTTGAGCAAGAATTGGACATATCGCCCGATGATCGGACTCTTCACAGCGAGGAATTGGAAAGAGATATCATCAATCCATACTATTTTCTTAAATACGAATATCCAAAAAGAAAAAGTAGGTCACAATTGTGGTATAAATCAATCTCTCACGGTGATCTGAACATGCAGAACATCCTTCTTGATGAGAAAGAGAATATTTATATCATTGATTTCTCAGAAACAAAATCGCGGAACATCGTTGAAGATTTTGCACGCCTTGAGCCAATCTTCAAGATAGAAATGTGCTCCATTGAAAACGAAGTGGCACTAAAAGAAATGCTACAATTTGAGCAAGGGCTTCTTGTAGCAAATCGTCTGAATGAACTGCCTCTATTTACGTATAATGGAAATGATCCAATGGTGAAAAAAGCATATGAAATGATCTGCAAGCTTAGAGAGTACTCAAATACCGTGACACTCTTTGAAACAGACATCATACCATACCTGATCGCTCTGCTGGAGTGGACATATCCCATCGTTTGCTATATCCAGCTAAACAAAAATAAGAAACGATATGCTATACTCAGTGCAGCTCTGATCTGCGAAAAAATAGTAGAATTGGAAGATAAGAACAATGCCAAACTATAAAATGATATCCTGGAATGTAAACGGGCTTCGGGCTTTATTAAAGAAAGGTTTTCTGGATTTTTTAAGGGACTCCGATCCTGATTTTTTGTGCATCCAGGAAACAAAGTTGCAGGAGGGACAGGTGGACCTCGACCTTCCCGAATACAATGACTATTGGAATTATGCGGTGAAGAAAGGATATGCGGGAACAGCAATTCTCACCAAATATAAGCCCGTCGGAGTTTATAATGATATGGGAATTGTCATGCATGATAATGAAGGCAGGATTATTACCTTGGAATATGAGAATTTCTATTTTGTGAACGTGTATACTCCCAATTCACAGAGAGGGCTGACACGACTCGAATACCGGCAGGTGTGGGATAAGGATTTCCTTGCTTATATGAAAAATCTTGAAGGGAACAAGCCCGTGATCTTCTGCGGTGATCTTAATGTTGCACATAAGGAGATCGATCTGGCCCGTCCAAAAGACAATCGTCATAATGCTGGTTTCACTGATGAAGAGAGAGAAGATTTTGATAAGATCGTCGATGCAGGATTCATCGATACGTTTCGTGAATTCAATGAAGATGGGGGTAATTATTCGTGGTGGAGCTATATGTTCAATGCCCGTGCAAATAATGTGGGATGGAGGATCGATTACTTCCTGATCTCACAAATGCTACGTCCACATCTTAAGGATGCTTTTATTCTTTCCGATGTTATGGGATCGGATCATTGCCCGGTGGGGATTGAGGTTGATTTATAATCTTCCTTTACTAAGCTGGGGCTTAGTAAAGAGGTGAATAATATATTTTCTGATATAGTCATCGTCAATCCGCGAGTTAAAAAAGGAGCACCCGAAAGCGCTCCTGTCCTCAATAATTTCGAATATTTATTTATGAAACTGTTTTCACACTAAGAAAAACCTCGTTATCATTAACATTCCAGTTTTTCATGCCTTCTGGACTTTCGATTTCAATGATCTCTTTGGCTAAGGTTTCTTTCTTAATATAAGACGCAAATTTCTCAAAGGTTTCTTTTACATCCCCGGATTCCGTGTAGAACGATATCTTAATCCTGTCCATGATGTCGAAATCCTCTTTTTTTCGCATAAACTGAATTTTATTCACCAGCTCTCGTGCATTTCCTTCGAGAAGAAGCTCTTGATCAATGCGTGTGTTCAAAGCCACAAACACATCACCTTCTTCACCGTACACGTAACCTTCTTTGTTTTGAGTTTCTATCTGCAGGCTCTCTTTCGTAAGCTTGATTTCATTTGTGTCGATATCAAGATGATAGACGCCTTCCTTGTTCAAAACGGCAATCAGGTGGTTGGCATCCATGTTCTTAAGTGCCTGAGCAATGTGCGACATATGTTTACCATAAAGTGGTCCAAGGACTTTATAATCTGGTTTAACACTATAGTCCATAAAGCAAGATGTGTCTTCCACGCATTCAATATCATGGACATTTATCTCTTCGATGATAAGCGCTTCCATGCGTTGAACAACATCCTGTAATGATGCTGGAACATAAAGTGTTCTAAGTGGCTGTCGTATCTTGATCTGCACCTCGTTTCGTGCGGCTCTCGCAAGTGATACAATATCAATTACGTTCTGCATTTCCTTCTCGAGTTCAGGAAGTATCATCTCTTCTTCTGCAACTGGATAATCTTCGAGATGTACGCTCTCTTTTCCTGTTAAGGATCGATATATCTCTTCTGAAATATACGGGGCATAAGGCGCGCACAGCTTGGATATGGCTAGCAGAACTTCATACAATGTCATATATGCAGAAACCTTGTCATCTTCCATTCCTGATGCCCATACACGCTTTCGAATTCGTCTTACATACCAGTTACTCACATCATTGATAACAAATGCCTGAAGAAGTCGAACTGCTCTGGTAAGATCATACTTTTCATTGAAATCATTAACCTTTTTGATAACCGAGTTCAGTCGAGATATGATCCATCGATCGAGTTCGGGACGATCTGCAGGTGCAATAGAATATTCATGATAATCAAACTTATCGATATTTCCATAGGTCGCAAAGAACGATGCTACGTTTTTCAATGTGCCGATAAATTTATTATTTACTTCAAGAACTCCTTCTTCATCGAAGCGCGTAGGAATCCACGGGGGACTAACCGAGAGCATGTACCAACGTGTAGCGTCTGCGCCGTATTTTTCCAGTATCTTAAAGACATCCACAGCATTTCCTTTGGACTTGCTCATCTTCTTTCCATGTTTATCAAGAACCAGTTCGTTCACAAGACAACTTTTATAGGATGATTCTCCTTTTATAAAGGTCGCGATTGCCAACATGGTATAGAACCATCCTCTAGTCTGGTCGATCCCTTCTGCGATGAAATCTGCGGGGAAAAGTTCGGTATCGAAGATGTCTTCCTTTTCAAATGGATAGTGCCACTGTCCGAAAGGCATTGAGCCGGAGTCGAACCAGCAATCGATGACCTCTGGAGTCCTTTTCATAACGCCGCCGCACTTTGGGCACGTAAAGACGACATCATCCACATAGGGTCTATGCAATTCGATATCCTCTGGAACTGGACTTCCATCAGCCAGGTTTCCTTTTTCACACAACTCTTTTATTGAATCCGGAGAATCTTGATGTCCGCAGTTCTGACACAGCCAGATGTTAAGAGGTGTACCCCAGTAGCGGTCGCGGCTGATAGCCCAATCGATGTTATTTATAAGCCAGTCTCCGAATCGTCCCTCTCCAACATATGGAGGATACCAGTTGATCTTTTTATTGTTCTCGATCATCTTATCATTATAAGCAGTTGTTCTGATATACCATGATTTACGAGCAAAATAGATAAGAGGGCTGTCGCAGCGCCAGCAGAATGGATAGGTATGTTTCATTTGTGCACGGAAATAAAGCATTCCGTTCATGTTCATGTATTTTATAATATCTTTATCTGCATCTTTGATGAAAATGCCAGCCCAATTCGTGATCTCTTCTGTGAATTTTCCTTCTTCATCTACTGGTCGCATGAATGGAAGGTCATATTCCTTACCGATTGAAAAGTCCTCTTCACCAAATGCAGGTGCGGTATGAACAATTCCCGTTCCGTCCTCTAGCGTAACATAATCTCCGAGTGCTACATAAAATGCTTTTTCCTCGGGTTTTATAAATGGAAAGAGCTGTTCATATTCTTTATATTCAAGGTCTTTGCCTTTATAGGTTTCTACAATTTCATATTCCTCGCGGAGTACATCTAATCTGGCTTTTGCAAGTATAAGATATTCATCACCAGTTTTCACTTTCACATAGTCATAATCAGGATGAACGACAAGGGCAACGTTAGAAATAAGTGTCCAGGGGGTCGTTGTCCATGCAAGGAAAGAGGTGTTTTCCTCATCTTTTGCTTTGAACCGAACGTACACAGAGGGATCTTCAACTTCCCTATAGCCTTGAGCTACTTCATGATCGGAAAGCGGGGTGCCACAGCTTGGACAGAAAGGAACGATCTTTTTATCGACATAAATCATATCCTTTTTCCAGTATTGATTGAGAATCCACCACACGGTTTCGATGTAATCATTTTTCAGTGTGATATAAGGATCATCAAGATCGAGCCAGTAACCGAGTAGATTCGTCATCTCACGCCATTCTTTCTCATACGTAAAGACAGACTCTCGGCATTTCTTATTGAATTTCTCGATACCGTATTCCTCGATCTCTTTCTTGACCGAAAAACCAAGTTGTTTCTGCACCTCGATCTCAACTGGCAGTCCGTGAGTATCCCAACCGGCTTTTCTGCGAACCTGGAATCCCTTCATGGTTTTATATCGGCAAACAACATCTTTGAGGGTTCTGCTTATCGCATGATGAATGCCGGGCATGCCATTCGCGGTTGGAGGTCCTTCATAAAAAACAAACTTTGGTGCACCTTCGCGGAAATCCTCGCTTTTTCGAGGAATATTATGTTTGTTCCAATACTCTCGTAGTGGCTTTTCAAACTCAGCAGGCTTTGCTTTGACATCGATCTTTTTGAACATAGTGTACCCCATGTATTTATTTTGGATATAAAAAAACCGCCACAGGTTGCCCCGTCGCGGCTCGACATAATCATGTCAGAACCGGCAGGGCGGTGAATTAATAATTATAATACCGATTATTTTTTCTATATCCTTTATCATAAGTTCAGAAAAGTTTCATATGCTCCGCTGGTGTCAAGAATTACTAGCATGTATAATCCTCTGAGAAAATTATTTTCTAAATACCCGTTTCCCTCTTATATAAACTTCCTCAACATAATCCTCCCCATTGCCGTATATGAGTTTTGATAAAAGGTCTTCTGGATTCTGGAAAAAACTTTCATCACAGATGTTCAGCCTATTAACATCCAAGACAGTAAAATCAGCACTCTTTCCTGCCTCGAAACTGCCGATCTCATTTTCCAGGCAAAGAGCTTTTGCACCACCGAGTGTTGCAAGATAAAACGCTTCGATTGATGAAAGCGGTTTATATTCCTGGTCTGGATACAGGAAGGATATTGACTTGGATGACTCGATCGCTACTCGCATTTCCGAATACATAGAAAGGCTGTATCCGGCACCCACATCCGTGCCAAGTCCGATGTGAATATCGTTTTCTTCCAATCTGCGATAGGGCATAATGCCACTTTGCAGGAATATATTCGATGAGGGGCAATGCGCGATCTTTGTGCCTGTCCTTTCTAAAACCTTCACCTCATCTTCTTCCAGATAAATACAGTGTGCCATGATCGTTTTTTCTGTGAGAAGACCTGTTTTCAGATATATATCCGTATAGTTCTCAAAGTCCGGATACATTCTCATGACAGTGGCTATTTCAGAGGTGCTTTCTGCAAGATGTGATTGGATATGAACGTTATATTCTTCGGCAATTTTTCCTATCCCGTTCAATAGATCCAGCGTGCAGGAAGGCACATAGCGGGGTGTGAGCACATAATGCAATCGTCCTGCATCAGCCCCATTCCATTTTTCAATAAGATCTTTTGAATCTTTCAACAAATAATTTGTATCTTTCCTGAGATATTCCGGCACATCACGATCCATAAGTACATTCCCAAGAAAGGCACGAATACCTGACTTCTCAGCTTTTTGAAATGCTATGTCTGTTGCTTTTTTATGGACCGTCACATAGGAACTTGTTGTCGTAGTTCCCATGCGTAAAAGTTCCTGGAAAAATTTTTCTGCATAGCTCTCTGCAATTTCTTGTGATGAGAATCGTTCTTCTGATGGAAATATTATATTATCCAGCCACTCGAGTAATGTTCCTCTGTAAAGACCACTAAGCGTAAATTGAGGGAGATGATTATGGATATCAACAAATCCGGGAATGATGAGTTTTTCTGAAAGGTCGATGAGATAATCTCTCTTATGTTGCTTGTGTGGAATATCGTTAGCGACTTGTTCGATCATACCGTCTTCGGTAAGGACAAGATAACCTGGATCGAGATACAACACTCTCTCCGGTGAGATTGGTGATAGGATTTTCCCTTTAATTATCCTTCTCATCTTCGTCTTCACTCACTTTTTTAATTCGAATGATGGTTTCACCCTCTTTTGCCAAGCCTAATTCTCTGGCTTTCTTCTCAATTGTTTTAGGATCCTGTTCTGCGAGCTTTTCTCTCTCTTCTTCCAGCTGGTCTCTCTCTTGAGCAAGTTCATCAATCTGCTCAACGTTCTGATCGATGAAGAATTTTGTTCTGAATATCTTGATAACGCTGTATTTATAAAAAAACAGAAACCACACCAGCCCGAGAAGGATAAGAATCAGAAAGATCGTCACGTTGGTACGCCACCCATTGGACTTCTTCCTTCTTCGAGCTTCCATGGTTAATTATTTATCTTTGAAAGATGCTTTTACCGGGAAATCGCGCAGCCTTGCCAAGCTCACCTTCAATACGAAGAAGTTGATTGTATTTTGCAATTCGTTCCGATCTGCATGTAGAACCGGTCTTGATCTGTCCGCTGTTCACTGCTACTGCAAGATCGGCTATGAAGGTATCGCACGTTTCACCAGAGCGGTGTGAAATGACGGTAGTATAACCTGCTTTATGCGCTTTTTCAATCGTGTCGAGGGTTTCTGTGACCGTACCGATCTGGTTGAGTTTGATCAGAATAGAGTTGGCAACGCCAGATGTTATACCCTGGTTGAGCCGTTCGATATTTGTAACGAACAGATCGTCGCCAACGATTTGGATTTTAGAACCAAGCTCATCGGTAAGTAACTTCCAGCCCTTCCAGTCATTCTCATCAAGTCCGTCTTCGAGTGAGATAATGGGATACTTTTGTGCCCATTCTTTATATATATCAATAAGCTCGGTGCTGGTTAGTTTTTCTGTTTTCCCTGTATTGAACACATATTTACCAGACTGGTAAAATGATGATGCCGCAGAGTCGAGGGCAATAGCAATATCTTCACCGGGTCTATATCCGGCGGTTTCGATTGCCCGAAGAATGAATTTAAGAGCATCTTCGTTTGAACCAAGATTTGGTGCAAACCCGCCTTCATCACCAACAGCGGTGTTATATCCGCCATTTTTCAAGATCGTCTTAAGCGCATGAAAGGTTTCTGTTGCCATTTGCAATGCTTGTGAGAAATTTTCGGCACCAAATGGAACGATCATGAATTCCTGAATATCAACATTATTATCTGCATGTTTGCCGCCATTGAGCACGTTCAGCATGGGTACGGGGAGTGTCTTAGCATTGACTCCGCCGAGGTAGCGATAAAGAGGAATTTCCAATTCCAGTGCTGTCGCTCGTGCAACAGCCATGGAAACACCGAGTACAGCATTTGCTCCAAGCTTGCTCTTATTCGGGGTTCTATCCATGTCGCACATAACTTCGTCTATCTGAACCTGTTGATCGCTTTCCATTCCAAGTATTTCTGGTGCAAGAATCTCATTTATATTTTTAACGGCTACAAGTACACCTCGTCCGTTGTATCTGTCGTTATCTTCATCGCGCAGTTCGACTGCTTCATATTCGCCGGTTGATGCTCCGGAAGGAACAGCTGCCCGGCCCCAGAATCCAGATTCGAGCATAACATCAACTTCGACGGTTGGATTCCCGCGGGAATCTAAAATCTCACGGGCAAAAATTCCATCAATTAGAGACATATATTCTCCTTTTACTTTTTAATGACATACTCGACTTTATCGCCATCAATATAGAGGAATTTTGGCTTTCTCGGGTAGTCTTTTTTCTTGATCTTATCTGAATCTCCTTCTTCTTCGATGCGCCAGACTTCCCAGCGATCGTCGCTTCCGTCAACGCAGAATGTTACCTTCTTCTCAATGAAATCATCGATCACGAACTGGATGCTCTCCAGGCTGCCGATCTTTGTAACAGGTACGCAGAATTTCTTTGCATCATAGGCATATTTTTCACTAGTTTCCTTTTTCTTGGCCATTTCATCTCCTTATCTATTGGATTTATTAAAAAACGAGTTCTTCGGTAAGTCTACACAGAATGTGTCCTATGGTAATATGTGCTTCCTGAATCCGGGCAGTATCATGATGAGGGATCACGATCGCATGCTGCGCTATCTTTGAGATCGTTCCGCCATCTTTGCCAGCTAATAAAATTGTTGTTATATTATGATCATTTGCATATTCTATTGCATGAAAAACATTGGGGGAATTCCCGCTCGTGCTGATGCCTATCAGGATGTCGCCTTCATTTCCCAATCCTTCGACCTGTCTTTTGAATATTTCGTCGAAGCCGTAATCATTAGCGCATGCAGTAAGAAGGGATGTGTCTGTTGTAAGTGCGATAGCCGGAAGTGAGCGCCTGTTGAAATCACCACGAAACCTGACAATAAACTCTGTTGCAATATGCTGGGAATCTGCAGCGCTTCCGCCATTTCCACAAAGCAGTATCTTATTATCTCTTTTCAAGGCTTTGGAAAGTAGGGTTGCAATCTCGCTGATTTTTGGATAAAACACACCCAGTCCGTCAATTACTTTCTTGTGCTCTCGAAGGGCATCATCAAACAATGTTTTTATCTTCATAAGTTATACATTTTTCAAAGTCTGTAAAAAATCACGCAAGAAAAATTTTGGCCAATTTTCATCACACAAAACTCCGCTCTCGTGCATACTTAAAAATAAGCCCCATCGAAGCCATACTTACAAGCAGACTGCTTCCGCCATAGCTGATAAATGGAAGTGGAATTCCAACGACAGGAATAATGCCGATATTCATGCCGATATTCACGATAATCTGAAAAATGAAATAGGATAAAATACCTGCAATAATAAGTCTCCGCTTATTGATTCTGATCTTTCTCAGGATTATCACGATCCGCCACAAGAGAACAACAAACAGGATAAGCAATATGAAACACCCAACGAAACCAAGCTCTTCACCGATGACGGAGAAGATAAAATCCGAATGCTGTTCTGGTAAAAAGTTCAAGTTCTTTTGAGTTCCCTGCAAGAAACCCTTTCCAAAAATCCCGCCTGATCCTACTGCAATTTTGGACTGTATGATCTGATATCCGCTTCCAAGTACATCAAATTTCGGATTTATAAACGCAAGAATCCTGTTCCTTTGATACTCGTGCAAGCTCCACCATATGTACGGTGTTATCAAAGAAATAAAGGCATTTCCAATAAGGATGGCACCCGCGGGAAAAAGAGAAACTCTTTTTAGTATAAGCAGAAGAAGGAGTATCACATCAAAAACGATCCAATACAACACATTGAATCCAACAAGGATGCTCACAATCGGTGTAATAATAATAAACAACGTGAAGAAGGAGACGCCAGCAAAATAGAGCATCGGGAACAGAATCGCAAAAAATACCAGCGCACTGCCCAGATCAGGTTGCCTTAATACAAGAAGCGCTGGTATAATAGCTATGAGAAAACCGTATAATACAATTTTGGTTGTGGGAATATACTTTGTTGAAAATACCTTTGCAAGAAGGAGTATGACACCAAGTTTTGCAAACTCAGACGGTTGAAGAGAAATATTTCCCAGGCTTATCCAACGGTGCACGCCCTTGATCGCAGGCAGGATCAGAACTACTATCAACATTAATAAAACAATAATGTTATAAGGAACGACCACCAGATCCAAAATCACATCAGGGATATAGAGAATAGTAAGAAAGACACCAACTCCAATGGCGATCCAAATAAGCTGCTTTACATAATAATCGCTTACAACAACCTTTTCTCCGATTTTCTGTACAGACGCACTGTAAAGAGCTAACGTGCCAAAAATCAAAAGAAGGATAAGCACAAGCATAAGCTTCCAGTCAAATTTTTGAATGATATCTGTGGAACCCATTTATATCCAGTATTTCCTGTCGAGACTCCTATATTGAATTGCTTCACTGATATGAGCTGGTGTTATCTGGTTGCTGTTTTCAAGGTCTGCAATCGTTCTCGAAACCTTGAGAATACGGTCGTAAGCCCGTGCCGAGAGTCCCAATTTTTCAATTGCGATCTTCATCAACTTCTTTCCTTCATCGTCGATCCTGCAGAATTCACGGATCTGCTTCGATTCCATGTCTGCATTGGAAAATATCTTCTTTGCAAATTCGAAGCGTTTATGTTGAACTTTTCTTGCTGCGTTTACCCGTTTCTGAATTTCAACAGATTTCTCGCCCTTCGGATCTCGAGATAACTCATCATATTTGACGGCAGGCACTTCTACGTGTATATCGATTCTGTCGAGAAGCGGTCCTGATATTCGTGAGACATATTTCTGAATTATCGTAGGTGAGCAGGTACATGTATGCCCTTCAACATTACTTCCATAATACCCGCATGGGCAGGGATTCATTGATGCTACGAGCATGAAGTTTGCAGGAAATGTAAGGGATTGTACTGCTCTTGAGATCGTAACGATACCGTCTTCCAATGGCTGTCTGAGCACCTCTAATACTGTTTTCTTGAACTCCGGAAGTTCGTCCAAAAAGAGCACGCCGTTGTGTGCAAGCGAAACTTCTCCCGGTTTTGGATAACTTCCGCCACCTATAAGGGCAACATCACTAATTGTATGATGCGGAGCCCTAAACGGTCGTGTTGCAATAAGAGAATGTTCCTGTGCTGTTTTGCCGGCAACAGAGTGTATTTTTGTTGTTGTCAGCGCTTCCTCCAGAGTAAGCTGGGGTAGTATCGTTGGTACCCTTCTTGCAAGCATGGTTTTGCCTGAACCCGGTGGACCGATCATCAGGATATTATGACCACCGGCTGCTGCTACTTCGAGAGCTCGTTTTACATTGTATTGACCCTTCACATCGAACATGTCGATCGTTTCCCTTGATTCCTTTTCAAACAGAGAAGAAATATCAATATGAAGCGGTTCTATTTGTTCTCTATCTTCCAGAAATGAAAGACATTCTCCAAGGGTTTTTACCGGATAGATCGATATGCCGTCAACGACTGCAGCTTCTTTTGCATTTTCTTCAGGAACGATCAGCCCTTCGAGCTTTTTTTCTTTCGCTGCAATCGTTGTGGGTAAAATTCCCTTAACCGGACGAACCTCTCCGTTGAGAGATAGCTCTCCAACCATGCCGATTGTTTCCAGTTTTTGCGGGCTTGGATATGCCTGTTGAAGCGAAGTGACCATCCCCACAGCAATCGGCAGATCAAAACCTACACCCTCTTTTTTTACATCAGCAGGAGCTAGATTCACAGTATAAGCACGTGCAGGTTTCTTATAACCATTATTTTTTATGGCTGCAGTCACCCTGTCCTTGCTCTCTTTCACAGAGTTAGTCGGCAAGCCAACCATCGTGAAATAGGGCATAGAAACATGCTTGGTATCAACTTCAACCTCAATCGGAATGGCGTCGATGCCTAAAATTGAAAAAGAAATTAATTTTGTGAACATAGGACAAATAGGAGAATAAAAGTTTGATTGGTCAAGATATAAAACGGTGAATTTTATATGTGATAAAAAATGGCACGCCAGAGAGGATTCGAACCTCTGACCCACAGCTTAGAAGGCTGTTGCTCTATCCTGCTGAGCTACTGGCGCGCAAAGAAAAAAACTGCCTGTGCGGCAGCAAAAAAATGGTAGCGATGCAGGGACTTGAACCCCGGACACTCGGATTATGATTCCGATGCTCTAACCAGCTGAGCTACATCGCCGAGAATTCTTAAAAAATGGTAGCGGGGGCAGGATTTGAACCTACGACCTTCAGGTTATGAGCCTGACGAGCTACCAGACTGCTCCACCCCGCGTCGAGAATTACAACATTTTTAAGTGCCTTCTCTGCTGTCAAGAAAATGAACACATATCTATAATGAACAATATATGAATCCTATCATCTAAGCTCAAACTTCTGTGGTCTAAATAATTCCTAAAATAATTGAGGTATTTGACTTTTTATCAAACCTATTCATAAAAGAACGAAAACGAAATCCGGTTTTAGCAAAATAATAGGATATAATATGAAAAAATTTTTATTCATTTCCCTTTGTTTAACGTTTTTCATGACCTCTCTTTATGCCCTACAGATCGAACTGAGTTTAGAAGCTGCTGTTGACAGTGCACTTGTCAATAACCAGAAAATAAAGCAACAGGAAGAAGTCGTTCGTCAGAAAGAGTATCTGAACAGAGCAGCAATTGGTAATTTTCTCCCGTCATTAGATCTCTTTGCTGGATACACCTACCTGAGTGATAATCCGCTATTTGATACAGAAAAGATCAAAGAATCGATCGATGACATGTTTGGTGATTACGGAGCTGTGATGGCACGTCAGCTCGGACTCTCGCCCGGAACACAACAAGAAATACATGATATTATCGTTTCTGGGCTGGGTACACTCCCTGCATACAAGCTTGAAATCGACCAACAACAATACAAAAACGCTAACCTTGTTCTCACCCAGCCAATTTTTCTTGGGGGAGAAATCTGGGCTGGAAAGAAATTCGCACAAGCCCAACTCGATTTTGCAAATGAAACACTCTATAAGACCAGGAATGAAATCATACAAAACACAACCCAACAATATCTCTCTGTAATACTCCTACAACGAGTGGTCGCATTGAGAAAAAATGCTTTATCCGGCATAAAAAAACACGAAGACCAAGCAGAACGGGCGATCGAAACGGGCATCATAGCTCCACCTGAAATTATCAGGGCTCAGGTTGCCGTTGCAAATGCGGAAAGAAATCTCCAGGATGCTCAGAACGAACTTGCCCTTGCTAAATCTGCTTTTCGTGCCACGCTAAGTTTACCTGCTTATACTGCTCTACACCTGACCGACTCTCTTTACTTCCATGATATGCAGCTGGATCTTACTGAAACAAAAGAACTTGCACTTGCCCAGAACTCTATCCTCAGAGAAATCGACCACAAGCAGAAGATGGCAGATCAGGCATTTGCGGTAAAACGAGCAAAATTCCTGCCGCAGATCGTAGCGATGGGAGAGTACAATTTAATCCGGGAAGATTATCCCATCATCCTTCCCCGTTACTCGCTTGGGGTTCAGCTTGAACTCAATCTCTTTCACGGCATGAAGAAAGTAAACGAATTAAAATCTGCAAAACATCTTATCCGCGAAGTGCAGGTTGCCAAGAAGTATGCTGAGGACGAGATCATGCTTCTTGCAGAAGATCTTTTCTATAAAACTGAAAATAATAAAACACGTTTTCTCAAGCTGAAACCGACAGTCGAACTTGCAAAGAAAAACCTGGAAATCAACGAAACCCGATTTCGCGAAGGGCTCGGGAAATCGATCGATGTCATCGATGCTCAACTTCTGTATCAGGCAGCCTCTATCGAACGCCTGCTCTCTTTGTACGACTATTACTCATCTCTGACACAGCTTTTCCTTGTTATTGGAGAGCCCCAAAAAATCATTTCATTGTTTGAAGAATAAATTGGAGATATATATGAATAAAAAAAATCTACTTCTGCTCATACCTTTGATCCTGATCCTCATTGCAATCGTTTTTCTCTTGCTTCACTCCTGTTCTCCATCAAAAGAGGTTTTTACCGGTACTTTTGAGACAACTGTCATTGATGTTGCATCTGAAATACCCGGCAGGATCGATACGATCTATGTGGATCGGGGAGATGTCGTACAAAAAGGACAGCTCCTTGCTACGATCCAGCCCAATATTATGAATGCAAAGCTTGGTCAGGCACAGGGAGTACTCCAGGCAGCACAGGCATTGGTTGAAAAAGCAGAGAGCGGCACGCGGGAACAGGAAAAAACTGCAGCTAAAAATCAGTATGAGATGGCAAAAAGTCAGTTTGATTTCGCAGAGAGAACCTATGTCCGCTTCAAGGTTCTGTATGCGGACAGCATTATTTCCGAGCAGGAAATGGACGAGATCGAGTTCAAATACCATGCTGCAGAAGACCAGATGAATGCTGCAAAAGCAATATATGATATGGCGCTACAAGGTGCACGTGTCGAGGATATCGATGCTGCAAAGGGAGAATATCTCGAGGCACATAATGTGTATAAAGAAGCCCTTGCGTATCATAATGAGCTTGAGGTCATCGCTCCTGTTTCCGGCGAAGTTTGCAGCAAAATTGCACATCCCGGCGAAGTAATGGGTGCCGGATATCCTTTGCTTTCCATTCAAATCCCCGAAGAAATCTACCTCCTTCTGAATGTGCGTGAGGACAAGCTCTCCTTCTTCCAAAAAGGACATCTCTGCAAGGTCAAAATACCGGCTCTTAAAAACAAAGAATTCGAATTCAAGGTTCATTTTATTTCTGTCATGGCGGATTTTGCTACGTGGGTTCCTACAAAGGCAACAGGGCAATTTGACCTGAAAACCTTCGAGGTCCATCTCAAGCCGGTTTCGAATATCGATGGATTGCATCCCGGCATGACCGCACAGGTATATCCAAAGTAATATATGAACTTTCAGCCGATTTTTTTCCGTGTCACCCTGCGGGAGATCGATAGGATAATTCACAGAAAATCAACAAGGAATCTGCTTCTCTTTGTTCCGGTTTGTGTGTTCTTTTTGCTCTCTTTCATCTATGTAAAAGGAATTTTGCACGACATCCCGGTTGCGGTTTATGATAAGGACAACACAGAACTTTCTCGAACAATCGTACGCTTTATCGAAGCTTCTCCCGAAACAAAGATCGTCCGTTATCTCAACTCAACAGACAACATAAAACAAATCTTTCTTGAAAATCACAATATCGAAGCAATATACGAAATCCCAAAAGGTCTCTCGAACGACATTCTGTCCGGCAAAAGTACCAAGATCGGGGTGTACACAAACTCCTCTAATATTATTTTTGGAAATACAATATATAAGGAAGCGGAAGATGTGGTGAACACGATCAATGCTGGCATCCTGATCGAAGCATTTGTAAAAAAGGGCATGACTAAAGAGCAGGCAATGAATCTTGCGCTGCCCATACGTGTGGATGTCAAGCCGCTTTTTAATCCGAATTATAATTATCTCTACTATCTCGTGCCCGGGCTTATGACCGTACTTCTGCAGATGATCATCTTTTTTGTGTCAACACGCGCAATCAATTCGGAGTTCAATGAGAACACCTTTACCCAGCTCGTTTCTGTGGCAAAAGGAAAAATCACGAACATCCTTTTCGGCAAGGCATTCGCTTATCTCATCATGGGATTGCTCATCCTGCTGTTCATCCTTGGTATTGTGTATCCGCTCTTTGGAATACCCATAAGCGGTAGTCTTATCTTCATCCTTGGATTTTCCTCGATCTTTCTCTGTGCGGTGATCTTTCTTGGCTTAATGCTTTCTGCAATTGTAAAAGACGAAATCCTCGCGCTGGATATTGCATTTTTCTATAATTCACCCGCATTTGTGTTCAGCGGCTTCACCTTTCCCATATTTGCAATGCCCTGGTTCGATAAATTTTATGCGCAACTCATTCCTTATACTCATTTCCTGTACGGCTTCTTCAAACTTTTCCAGATGAATACTCCAGCCCGGTATGCACAACCAGAAATACTCGTCTTGCTTCTCTTTATGCTTGTTGGTTGTATGGGAAGCATTATTGCGTTGCGAATTCGCATTAAGAAGTTCCCGAAACGGATGGGATCATGAAAACTTTCTTCAAAGTCTTTTCACGCGAACTCGGTATTATTTTCAAGGATCATAGTATCATACTAACAGTACTTATTGCGCCCATTCTCTATGCTTTCTTCCTCGGTTCGATCTATCTGTATAAAGATGCAGACCAGATCAGTTTTGCCGTTGTTGATATGGATAGAACGCTGACCACCCGGGAACTCTACCGGTTCATGGATGCCACTCAGAAGATCAAAATGATCGGCACATTGGGCAGTTACGAGGAGGGGGTCGATCACCTTTATAAGATGGACATCAATGGATTCATTTATTTTCCAAAAGGGTTTGAGGATGACCTAAAATCTCTCGCTGGTGCGGATGTAAAACTCTATCTGAACACAACCCGCTTCATGCCCTCGAACGATCTGAATAATGCTGTTCAGGAGATACTTCTAATGTATGGAGCTGGAGTTCGTTTGCGTTACTTTGAAGCAAAAGGCATGACCCAGAAGACTGCAATTGAACTGGTTGAACCTCTTTCCGCAGAAGTGCATCCCATCTATAATACCACGAATTGTTATGGAAACTTCCTCCTCCCTGGCTTGTTCCTTCTCATCCTCCAACAGACACTTCTGATCGGCTTCGGTGAAAGCATTGCAAAAGAGAATGAGAAAAATAAATTTTCTGCGCTCTTTGCCGCTGGCAAGAACAACCTGCTGCAGATGCTTTCCGGCAAAAGTGGGTTTTATTTTCTTTTATATGTGGCTTATTTTCTGTTCTTTTTCGCAGTCGTTTTTCATGCCTTTGAAATCCCGATAACGGGCAACCTGCTTGCTGTGGCTGTGATGTGCATGCTCTTTTTGTTCTCGGTTTTATTCTATACACTATTTGTTGCATCCTTCTTCCATAGCCAGAAAAGGTATATGGAAATTATCGCATTCACCTCTTATCCTCTGTTTTTAATATGTGGCTACTCCTGGCCAATCTCGACCATGCCCCTTCCCATTAAATGGCTCTCTCATACGATCCCTACTACACCATTTTTTAATGGATTTATTAAACTCAGCGTAATGGGGGGAGGGTGGCTTTCTGTTAGAGGTTATGCATTGCATTTGGTGATTTTATCGATTGTTTCCTTTATTGCGATGATGTGGAGATGGAGATATTTGGAATCTCGTTCATAAGTGTCCCCTACAGCTCAAACCTCACCCCGACCCTTAACACGACAGAGTTGAGATCCATCTGTTCGAGAGTTCGTATGTCCGGCACCTTTCTCCAGAGAACCTCCGTATAAATTTTATCTTTATAACTCAATCCCAAGCCATATGCACTATATAGGTCCGGGAACAGGTTAAATCGTATCGCTCCATCTTCCATACCTCTTGAATAGACAAAACCTGCATGAAATATCCCGTATCCGCGAAATCCTGCAATCTGCGGTATTGGAGCAGCTTTTACGAACAAGTATGCCGGCAGGATGATTATCGAGTCATCGTTGCCCAGATCTTGTTCCCATTGAACATTTATCCCGTATCCTATATGGTAGATCTCCCTGAAGGTTCGCGTGAACTCCACTGCGAGTTCCGGAATATTGACCCTCGAGTAATTTTCATGCCCCTCTTCCTCCACATCGAAAGAGCACTGAGCTAACCCGCTGGAAACGAGAATATACTCGGTTGGTTTCTTCCTTTTTGTTGATATTTTTACTGATAATAGCGTATCGGCACCAAATGTTTTAAACTGAACTGTTACTTCCTTAAAATCAAATCCCGATCTGCCAATAGCATCAATGCCGACCATCGCGAGCCCGACAGGTATGAGGGGGTAACAAAACACGATGTTTTTGAGCATTTCCACGCTTGGTTTGGTTTTAAGCGTATAATAAAACTTGTACTCGTCCTGCATTATGAATGTGACATCCTGGGTTTTTATTTTCCATAGATCGGCAGAAACCGGCATTTGACCGATGTGTTTTTCGTTTATTAAAACATCCACGCTGTCTGTTTCACTTGAAAACGAAACTTCCTCGATCGGGCCATGTGATATGGTTGCACAAGCAGAAAGTATAATAACCAAAAAACATAACGCTATATTTTTCATAATCTCTTTATTGCAATATATTTGGAAGCCTGAATCCAACCTTCAAACCAATAGATTCGGTAGGCATTTTAGGGCACTTATGTGAAATACCTTTTATTAATATTTCTGCATATATTTTCTTTCCCAAATCCATCCCAACTCCAAAGGCAATATAAAAATACTGTCTTGAGCAAGAAAATGGTTCTTCGTTATTCGCAAAAATATCTCCACCCCCAAGATGTAATAAAACATAACCCCTATTAATATTTTCTACTTTTGGAGCTCCCTTAAAAAGAAAATATAATGTATAATAGGTTACATTATCGTTTTTTTTATATTGTAGGAGTCCATAATTTCCCCCGATTCCGAAATGTAGAATATCTCTTAAGGATAAAATGGTTTCAAAGTAAAGATCCCCTGTAACAATATTTTTTCTGTCTCCACTTTCGCCAACTTTCCCATAACATCCGCCGCCGGATAGTAATAAATATAGCTCTGGTTTGATCCTCCATGGTTCTGTCTGTACTTCTAATGTGACTTCATTGCCTTCTGCTTTGTTAATTGTACTCTTTAATTTCTTGCTAACTTTCTTATCAACAAACGTCCATCCTCCTCCAGAAATAATGTCGGTTCCAATTCCAATAAGGCATAATTCTGGAGCAACAAGAAGAAGGTTCAATAATACCGCAGGACTGATTGTTTTCTTAAGTACGTATTTAGCTTTCGTTCCGTTTGGGTATATTAATGTGACTTCCTTTCTTCCAAACGTACTGATTTCTGCTGAAGTTGGAGTATACCCTATTTTCTTTCCAGAAACCCATACTTCTGTACTGTCGGGTTTACTGGTAAACATAACCTCTTCCTTCGTTCCTTGAGTAATCGTCGCACAGCCAGAAATGATTACTATCAGAAGCAAATAACATACTTTCTTCATTTTTCTCCTATGACCATCGTGGTTGCCTTTTCGTACATCCTACCACCCTGCTTTCCACCACCTTCCATATGTACAATATATATGCCGATCGGTACGACATCTCCGTTCTCGTTCTTGCAGTCCCAGATAACCGTTCCCTGCGAGCCGACCCATTGCTGGTCTGTAAGCCATCGCAGCATCCTGCCCTTCATATCAAAGATGCGGATATTGATCTGTGAGATAGGTTCCGGCAGGTTATATTCGATGAGGACAGATTTCTTTTCCCTGTACGATAACGGATTAGGGGTAACGGTGAGTTCGACATCAGGAATAATGTGCTCGACATATAAGCTGTTCTTTTTGCCCGGCGTTCCACCGAAACTACTTACGGAACTATCCCAGTTATCTGTATTTTCAGTTGGCAGATGCGGATTGATCCGTTCGAGTGAATTGTCTTCGATCTCTTTCCAGTCACTGTAATAATGTATGCTGTCGATCATGCAACCATTTGCATCAAAGAGCATGAGTATATCATCGCCATTATTGAGCGAGGGTAGATTCCAAGCGAACACAAAATTAGGCAATGTATCTAAATATGTAAAGTGTGTCTTCAGGGTAAGTGTGTCATTTAAATTCGGGAGAATCACGAGATATTCGTTTTGGGAAATCGTTTTCTGAGATGATTCGATGATAAGAGTATCGTTCTCGTCAGCAATTGTCCATCCTGAAATATTGAGTGGAAAATCGAAGATGTTAAGTAGCTCTATCCATTCGGGTTGGTCTCCAGTAGGTGCTGCCTGGATCTCGTTGATACAAAGTGGGTGTGACCCGATCGTGTTATGGGTTGTCAGCAAAAGATTATTTGAAAGGTCCATATCCTGCGAATCTTTGATATAAAATCCATATTGATAATAACCTGTTTCCGGTTCAAAGGTGTAGGAAAAACTCGTCGTGTCACCAGATGGGAGTTCAAATAATCCTGTCCACATTCCTTCTCCTTCTTCATAATGGTCGTTCCGGTTCAGATCATCGAAGAAGATGTATTCGATATCATACATGGGATTAAAACCAATGTTTTTGCATTTCCCCGTTAAGGTAAGATCTTCCCCGTTTTTCTGTTTCATAAGCGCAGTTACGGCAATGTCATATTGCTTTGGCGTGATGCTGTTAACCCGTCCCGGTGTTGCACCAAGACTATCTTTGGAAACACCCCAATTATCTGGGATTTCTTCATAAGGATTGATGCGCTCCAGGGAATAATTGTAGGAACATGAAAACTGAGTGGGATCGTAGCCCATGGAATCAAGCTGGGTATAGTATTTATCTGAGATGAAAACTTCATCGGGAGAAGTGTTGTTCAGCGATGCCCAATCGTTGGTCTGCGCAAGTGTTATGTCATATTCATAATAAACTTTCACGGCGGTTGTATCTTCGGTTAAGACGATATATGAAAACGGAAGAAGCTTTTTCTGTGAAATAACCGTGCACCAGCTCGAAGTGGCATCTTTCATATGCCAGTCCATAACAGTGAAAGTGTCCGCAGAATTATTGAACAGTTCGATCCACTCAACGTTCGGTGTGCCGGGCATGTACATGATCTCGTTAATAATAATCGGAGAATTGCCGACAAGAAAAGACGATTCGTAAGAATTGTTTGATGGGGTTGTGTCTGTCGATAGGATAAGTTCAATATAATAATCATATAATCCATTTGCAAATGTGCCTAGAAGCAGTTCGATCTGGTGCGTGTTATGGCTCTGGATTTCTTCTTGAATAACTCCTTGCGTAACAAGTGCCCCACATAAAAATACTTTATATGAGCAACTGTCTGCCTGTATTTGAATATCTGAGTTGTTATAGGCAGAAAAGTGCAGATACACCTGGTCTGTACTGTCAGGGTGTTCCGGTTGAATCGATACATTCTGTATAATGACATCCTGGGGAATCTCGTTTGGTGCACCCGGTGTGGGGTATTCGCATTCGAAGAAATCTTCTTCGCAATTATCGGTATCATGCCCGTTCGGATAGCGTATCAGCGAATGTCCAGAAGAGACATCGACAGTAAAATAGATCCCCGGCTGGTGAGCGTCTCCGGGAAGATTGTTGGAATTTGGAGAATCATACAAGATCGTATCAATGGTATCTCCTTCTGCGGTCAGGATACGAACGCCGTCTGTTGCGGTTCCTCCATTTTGAAAAGCAAGGGATCCAATAAGATCTGCTTCCGGTACCTGTGATTCTCCCACAAGAAGATATTGTTGGGGATAGATCGTGTATTCGGGAAAGGTAAAACACACCTCGAACGCTGTTCCTGCTTTCTCAATCTGCCAACCTTCTAATTGAACAGGTTGGGTGCCTGTGTTATAAAGTTCAATCCATTCATGCCCGGTATCTCCTCCGGCTGGATCGTAGAAAAGTTCATTAATTTTAATACCCTGTGCGTGAGCTTTTTGTAGGAATATGCACAGTGCTATCATGCTTGCAAATGCTACAAGAATTCGTTTTCTCATGGAGCCCTCCTGGCTGTTTATTTGTTTTCTATGATGTTAAATGTATTGCTGATAATTTCCAGTCCGATCAATGCCCGAAGTTTATCACCTTCCGGGAAAAATACTGAATTATCGATCATGTATGCCATCTTCTGCTGTTCGTCATAGAAGCCCCAGCATGCAAATGCACCGCCGGTGTAGCTTTTCGTGTTCTGCCATCTGCCGGATAGTTTATATGCAGGATGCCCGAGGAATTCCGTATTCTCCTGCCTGACATCTTCTTTTGTTATTGTGTCACCATTATAATATTTTTCCCCGATCTCAAGGCGTTTTTCAAAGAGCCATTCTTTAGAAACGCGGTTTTCCTGCATGGGTTCCCAATACACCCCAAGGAATCTGTCGGGGTACTTCTTTACTCTACAAAGGTACGATACAAAGTGATGTTCATCGTCCCTTCGATAAACATTATACTGAGAGGGAAGTTCCAAAAACCACAGATAGTGCCCCTTCTCGTATGCTATTTCCGTTTCATTCAATCCGGGCCTATATACAACTTCTTCTATTCGCTCGAACTCAGCTTCTTCATATATGTCGAATATCAAATTTAAATTCTCGAAGGTATAGAGAAGGAGTGTTTCGAGATCTTTTCCCAGGAGGAAAATCACGCGCTGGTCTCGTGCCCAAAGGTCTTTCGCGGCGATCACCGTTGCAGGTAGTGAGTCTCCTATCATAGCAGCTTGTTCTGGGATGACCTCTTTTACATATTTGGATACAGGTTTATTCGAATTCACATTGCAGAAAAAGAGCAGGTTGGCAAATTTATAGTAGGTGTGAATGTTTTTGATATCGTGTTTTTCAATGGTAAAAAGCCTTTCATTGGTTGTTGTAAAAAAAGTTCGTTCGAGGGATTTTTTTAGTTCGAGCTGTCCATAATCCCATGCTTTTTGGTCTGCATAGGTAAAGATTCTGTGAGACTGTCCCCAGGATAGCGGTTTCTTGTGGTCTGTGCTGCTCTTTCGTGCTGATGGTCCGTTATCACAACCGGTGAAAAATACTATAAGACTCAAAGCAACAACAGGTATCAAACTACGTCTCATGCCGCTCCTTCCGAACCTGATTTATATAAATTATTGCTGAAACCCACGATAAACCAGCAATCAAAAAATACATAATAAGAAGGAATGTGTCAATTATTCCAAATGATGGTAGTACTGCTTTATATGCAAGGGTTATGATAATCGTGGTCATCTGGGTGGTTGTCTTTGCCTTGCCGTAGCTGTTCGCCGCAAGGAAAATCCCTTTCTTTTTCAGCACTTCTCGATAGATCGTCATGAAGATCTCACGTAACAGAATAATGGCTGTGAGCCACCAGAATAATACTCCCCAGAGAGAAAAGATGATCAGAGCAGAAGCAACAACAAGCTTGTCTGCCAGCGGATCGACGATCTTCCCGAAGTTCGATACATACCCATACTTGCGTGCAATAATACCGTCAAATGTATCTGTTAGCGCCGCCACAACAAAGACAACGAGAGAAGCAATATACAATTCCTTCAACGACAGATAAATGAACACCGGTATCAGAATGATCCTGATGACCGTAAGTGCATTCGGTATCTGACGTTTAAGCTTTTCCACTTTTCTTGAATACCACTTTTGTTTTTTCCTTGTCTTTGAACAACAGGTTGATCATCGAGATCAATACGTATAGACCAAGAAGGACACAAACAGAGCGCCAGCCATCATTGAACTCCAATATATTCGTGTTAAAGAGCAGGAGCAGGTCATCGCCAAAGAGGAGGATAAGCACTTCAAACATTCCTGCTACAACGACAATTGTGATCAAACACTCCAATATTAGATGTGGTACTTTGAAAATCGGTTTGATGTTCAGACTCTTCCAGAGTTTCCACTTCTCTTTCTGTCTGCTTCTCATAAGGCGTCTTACAAGGAAAAGAACAAAGCTGAAAAGGATCAGTACCAGTATTTGGGGACTCCATTTGAAGCGCGTGAAAAGTGAATGTATCGTGCCAAGTCGTGCAACCTCGATCTCATTATAATCGATCTGCTGGATGCGTTCATCTGACGTGAGGGAATCTACCATCACAGTAAAAATTTTTGATGAAAATTCAGGCGGGTTGAGATTTGCCTGTACAAAATCGGGTATCTTGTCCGGATCGACCCACTGCGGAAGAGTTGTCAATCCGTAGCTTTGCTGTAATTCCGCTATTGTTTCTGTGCTTGTTATGAGTTTATGGTTCTCGATCACCGGATAGGTCAGGATGGTCATCATAACATCTTCGGTTTGAGCTTGGGGATTGATATATACAATAACCGGTGTTTTTGCGATCTCCTCGTGAAGCACTTTTTCAAGAAATTGTTCGGCATAAAACATTGCAAGCAGAACGAGTGCGGTGAGCAGGATCAGGAACCAGATAATGATCAGGTGTCCTATCAGGTCCGAATACAGTTTTCTGAACAGCGAAAAGAAACCTTTCATGTGCGTTTTATCATCTCCATAACAAATAATGAGCTACTTTGAGCAAATTTAGATAAATCCGTTTTCCTTTGTGAAGATTTCCATGTCCCGATAGGATTTTTCAAGTCCTGAAAAAAGCTGATTTTTGTAATATCGAGATGTGATAACCGTTCTGTTTTCTCAACACATTCGTTTATGCGCTGGATGGGATACACAATAAATCCAAATCCTTGAGGTTTCAGGAGATATTCAAATGAATTCAATACATCATCCATTGTGCAGAGAATTTCGTACCGCGCGTGGTGTTTCTCTTTAACAGGACTTGGCTTGCCAGAACCCTTCGGAAAGAAGGGGGGATTTGAAAAGACACAATCAAATTTTCCGGGATTAAAAAAGTCTTTGATCTTCCGCCCGTCTGCTTTTATAAGTACAACTCTATTTTCAAGTCCGGCATGGATAATATTCTCTTTAGCAAGATGAAACAGCGAGTCCTGGATCTCGATGGCTGTAATCGTAATATTTTTTAGTTTTGCTGCCAGAAGCAATGATATGATGCCAGAGCCAGTACCGAATTCGAAAGCATTTCCACGAAAATCGAATCCAAGCCGTTTGATGATCGTGTACAGCAAGATCAACGAGTCTTCTGTGCTTCTGTAACCTCTTTTATTTTGCAGTAAATGTAAATTTTTATATTGCAGGTCATCCTGGGTCGTTTCACGCATGATCGACTATCCCGTATGACCAAACCCACCATCGTTTCGTTCTGTTTCCTCAAGAGAAGAACTCTCTTCGAGTTCAGCGTGTTCAAACTTTGCAAATACCATTTGTGCGATCCTCATTTCTCTCGTGATTCGAAAGGGTTCATTTCCAAAATTAAAAAGTATTACTTTTACTTCTCCCCTGTAATCTGCATCGATCGTGCCTGGTGAGTTCAGTACGCCGATCCCGTGTTTGGCTGAAAGACCGCTGCGAGGTCTAACCTGCCCCTCATAACCAGTTGGGATCTCGACAGATATTCCCGTTGGAATTAACCCAACTTCTCCCTTTTTAAGTATGTATTCATCAATATCAGCATACAGATCATAACCGGAAGAATGTTCGGTCATTTTTTGAGGTGTTTGTGCTGTATTGGTAAGTTTTCGAAATTTTACCGTTATCATCAAAATTCCCGGGTTGCAATATACACACAGATCTTTTTGAGGAATTCTGCTTTGGGACCATAATAGGTTATGATGTTCTGTGCTTTCAGCATGAGCTCATCGCGCTTCTCTTTTGCCTTTGCAAGACCATAAACCTGAGGATAGGTAGCTTTGCCAACCTTTACGTCTTTGCCGGATTTCTTCCCGAGTTTTTTAGTTGTACCTTCGACATCGAGAATATCATCCACAATTTGGAAAAGAAGCCCTAGTGTTTCACCAAACTCAGTTATGCGTATGATATCATCCTCGCTTGCTTCAGCCATGATAGCCCCAAATCGAATTGCCATGCAGATCAACTTGGCGGTTTTATTCACATGTATATAGTCGAGTGTTTCTGTATTTACTTTTTTGCCTTCGCTTATAATATCCACAACCTGTCCTGCGATCAACCCTCTGCTGCCTGTTATCTCGGCAAACTCGGAAATGATCTGGGCTTTGAACTTCGGCTTTACATCAAGTTCGAGCATCAGTCGGAATGCCTCCACAATAAGTGCGTCACCTGCAAGAAGCGCAATGTCTTCTCCAAACTCAACATGATTTGAGGACTTCCCTCTTCGAAGATCGTCGTCGTCGATGTCCGGCAGGTCGTCGTGTATCAAAGAATACGTATGAATGAGTTCGATCGCTGCTGCAACAGGCAGAATCTTCTTATCCATGTGCCCGAAGAGCTGGTATGTTGTAATTGTCAGATACGGTCTGATACGCTTTCCGCCTGCAAAAAGGGTGTATCTCATCGCTTTATGTATGATCTTAGGATATTCATCTTTTCGAGGTAAAAACCGATCGATAACAATGTTAACAAGCTCTCGCTTTTCTTTCACGTCTTTTTTCAATCGCATCATTTTTGTCATGTGGGTGCTCCTTTAGACCAACACTTTATTGGTCGGTCTGGTTCTCATCTTCTTCAACGTCGTTGAGCATAGCGATCTTATTCTCGATCTTTTTCAGCTTTGAGGAGCATTGTTTGATGAGATTGATACCCTCTTCATAATACTCAAGGGACCTTTCGATATCTATATTGCCTTCTTCGAGCTTCTCTACAATTGTCTGAAGCCGCTCAAGCGCTTTTTCAAACTTAACTTCTGTCATTTATCGTCCTCGTATAATTAATAAGATCCCGGATGAGATTCTTATGGTAATTTTATTATCTGATGCAACATTACTAACTCCGCGCGATCGGTCTCGATAAAGAATTTCGTCTTTCAACTGATATTTTAAGCCGGCAGTTGATTTGACAAAAACCTGTTGAGATAGCGGAATCAAGGATATCTCCGCACCGATCTGTTCTTGAAAATTTATCTCATCCTGGTCGTGAAGAACAAAAATCTCGTTCTTCCTGTTGATAAAATAAAGCGAAAGCCCTTTTTGTAAAAAGCTTTCTGCTAAAAAAATATTTGCAAGGGAATGATCCAGCCGTCCATTCACTGCGTTTACCATGGTAACAGTGTCAAACCCTTTCTCTACACAATAATCAAGGGCTATCTCACTGTCTGTCTTTTCTTTTTCTGGTGGAAATTCTAGGATCTCTATTTGCTCGGCCAGAATGTTCAGAGCATCGTCTGAAACTGAATCGAGATCGCCAAT
>JAFGDR010000030.1 GCA_016932035.1 Candidatus Cloacimonadota bacterium | reverse complement strand
TAAATAACTATCTTGCTTTTTTATTAGGTAAACTCTATGAACGTTTCCAAAAAAGCCACACCTTCGATTTTGCCAAGTTATTTCTTAAGAATAATATGGAGTATGTTTATGACACTCTTCATAGTGAAGGAGCAAAAGAATTTTTATATTATGATTATAGCTACATAAAAGAAATAGTTAATGAATATTATAAAGGTCAAACGGGTTTTGCAAAAGACGTACTTTGGTGGTTAACGTTTGATGTCTGGAGAAGGACAATCCAGGAAAAACGATAAAATTAATAATTGATTCAGCGGTTGTTTTTATCAATATAAAATAGACGTGCAAAATTCTTGACATAGGAAGCCAAGCAAAAATTTTTTACTTCCTACAGCGGGAATAGCTCAGTGGTAGAGCTCTACCTTGCCAAGGTAGATGTCGCGGGTTCGAATCCCGTTTCCCGCTCCATTTTTTTTGGCGACATAGCCAAGTGGTAAGGCAGGGGTCTGCAAAATCCTTATTCCCCGGTTCGAATCCGGGTGTCGCCTCCAATTTTTAGTGCCGGAGTGGTGGAATTGGTAGACACAAGGGACTTAAAATCCCTCGAGCTTCGCGCTCGTGCCGGTTCAAGTCCGGCCTCTGGTACCATCTTTCAACCCGCATTGTGCGGGTTTTTTTTATAACAAAAATTTGACAAAAAAAACCCAATTTTTCATCCTCAATTTAGAAGAATAAAAATAGATGTGGAGCGAGTTATGAAAATAATTCTATTCACAATAGTTTGTTTGTGCATCATCCCCTTTTTGATTGAGGGTGCGTTCTTGCAGTATGCTCCATCAGCCCGTATAGCGGCACTTTCCGGCATTACTCTTTTTGACGGTTCAGCATCCTGCCTGTTTCTTAATCCGGCAAATATTCAAGACCATTACTCATTATCAACGTCATACATGATACCCTTTTCATTTAATGACATATCTTACAAGAATATTGCTTTTTCATATAGATTTGGCAGCGCAGTGTTTGCCCTTGGCTACCAGGATTTCGGAAATGATATCTATAAAGAGCAAAGCTTTGTTATAGGAGCAAATTATAGGATTTTCTCTCATTACTGGTTTGGAGCAAGTGCCCGTTACCTTATTGATAAAACCCAAGAATTCGAAGCGCAGAATGCATTTCAGGTAGATGTTGGGTTCAGGGCAGAATACAAGGAACTTACATTCTCTACATCCTATCTCAACATCACCTTCAGCGAACTGGAGAACGACCCGCTCCCTCAGGAAAACAGAACGTTTATATCCTATGATTTTGCAGAGAATCTGAGCGTTGGATTTGGATTCATAAAAGAGATCTATTATCCCTTTTCTTTTCGAGTGGGTGTTGCATACTATCCGGTTGATTTCGCTGGATTTTTCAGCGGATTCCATACAGAACCAAATCAATTCACCGCAGGGTGCGAATTCCATTTCATGAATTGCGCGATACAATATGCGATCGAAACACATGAGTATTTTAAGGTATCTCATTACATCTCGGTGCAGTATGGGAAATAAGATTGTCATATTGATTATTCTTGTTGTAATAATCTCCTTCTCTTTGAGGGCTGAAGATACAGAAGAACAGATGGAGAAGCTCTTTTCATCAGAAGATGAAACCTATATTTCGACTGAACTTCAAAGACATCTTGAATATCTTAAGAAACACAAACTTGATATCAATAAGGCAAGTTTCGAGGAACTAGTTGAACTCCCGTGGCTTTCACCTCAGGACGGTGAAGAGATCCTGAGGTTTCGGAAAAAGCATTCGATAACAAACAGCAACGATCTTCAGAAAGCGGGAATACCAGACGAGGTTATTGAAGAGCTCGAACCATATATTTCTTACCATATTTCAGCACCGGTTCATGTGATCACCCGCCAGAGGTTGCAGTACAAAGAAGGAGCAGATAAAGATTCTCCCTTGAAATTTTATCAAAAATATCAGGCAAATTGGAAAAAGTTTTCTCTCTATTTTCTCTCCCAAAAAGACGAAGGAGAAAAAGACTGGCTTGATTATTGGAGCGCGACACTCTTCGCAAAAGACATGGGATTTGTAAAAGCATTTGCTCTCGGGAATTATAGGTTAGCTTTTGGGCAGGGCATTCTTTTTGCACCAAAACTTGCTCTCTCAAAAGGAGGTAATGCCACCCATCAACCGATAAAACACTACCAGGAAATTCGCCCATACACATCGACCAATGAAGCATATTCTCTTTTCGGTGCTGCCATAGATTTTTCATTCCATAATTTCCATGTTATTTCCTTTTATTCAGACTATACTCTGGACGGAATCGTCGAGAACGGATGTATAAAAAGTATTGATATAACCGGTTTCCATATAGGCGAATCGGGGCACGACAAGAAGGATGCAATCCGCGAAAAATTATATGGAGCTCACCTCAGCTATGGAGATAAAAGCACAATTGGTCTAACCGGGTATCGAGATATGTATGATCATCCCTTTTGTGATTCTACAAAAAAGCAGGACCAAAATCTCTATAGCATAGACTTTAATCTCAATTTCGAGAACGTAACGTTCTTTGGAGAAGGTGGTTTAGCAGATGAGAAAAAGGCATTCGTGGCAGGATTATTCTGGCAACAAGGTTCGTTCGAGAATGTAATTCTCTACAGGGATTATGAAAAGAATTTTCCAACATTCCATGGAAATCCGTTCCACGGAGGTGGAGAGTTCGATAACGAACGAGGAGTGTATTATGGTATAACATGCCATCCTTTTGATCGCTCACGGCTTGATGTTTATTTTGACGTTTACCGGTTTCCGGAAAAGGGCACGTATGGAAATGTACCAGCGTATGGCTTTGATTCATTTGTGCAGTTCGATCAAAAGTGGAAAGCATCCCGAATACGCGCAACGTATCATTTTAAACAGACAGAGCGGTGGCGCAGTTTTGATGATGTGAGTAAACTGTACCAGGTAAAAAGAAATACTTGCCGTTGCGATTTTATTCAAAAGATCAACGAGAAGATAGAGCTCAAATTCAGGGGAGAATTTACCTACCATCATTATGAGAACACAGACAAGTATGATGCAGGAACCCTTCTCTACCAGGAGATCAAGTACTTCATCACACCACGATTAAAGAATTATATCCGCTTCTGTCAGTATCATACGGGGGATATAATCCTCTATATGTACGAAAATGATCTCGATGGCGTGATGCTAAACTCTCAATTTAAAGGTGATGGGATTTTCTGGTATGTTCTTTTTAAATATGATATTGGTCGGCATATCTCGATCCAGGCAAAATATGCGGAAAAAGCCTGGAAGGAGAAAGAAATTAAACATTCGAGACAAGTAAAATTTCAACTGGAAACAGGTTTCTGAACAATAGGTAAAGAATAAACATCAAGAGTTTTTTTATGAAAAACTTGCATTGATTCTTTCAATAATTCTTGTATCATATATGTTTAGAGTTCGACGACCTCAAACTTCAACTGGAAGGAGACAGCGGGTGCCAATGTTCATCTGGGTGATCCTTCTTGCAGCAGCAATTTTCGGATTACTCCAAACGAAATATTGTCATAAGCAGCTTGATAAATACCTGAACGTGCAGGAAATACAGATAGAAACAGAAGCACCAACCTATTGCCAGGTATATTTTGAGATCGACAACATTGCGAGCTTCAAGATCAAACGCAGGATAATTGTTCGGGTATATTATCAAAATCTTGAACTCGGTTCTAAGATGATTTACGGGATTTTTGAACCGCAGCGAACAAAGGGGTTTCTTACAACAATAGAATTTCAGGAAAAAATCCTCGCGGAAAACGAACACATCGACGAAGTATCCGTTCGGTTTTATGATTAAATAAACCCTAAAGGAAAAAAACCACCTCAGCCCCAAAATCTAACGAATAAGCGTAATTTCTCTCATCAGCTCCAGGTCATTGTTTTTAAGATGAATAAAATATATTCCAGACGGGAGTTCTGGTTGTGAACAACAGTGAATATCAAGAGAAAAATCATGGAATCCTGATTGATAGTGGTCATCAAGAAGTGTTGTGATAAATCTACCTCGAGCATCATATAAGGAGAGAACGATATTTGACGGTTTCATAAGAGCAAACCTGAGGGTTGTGGAGTGGCTGAAAGGATTTGGAAAATTCTGATGTAGCCGTAATCCCTCTTCTATAGGATCATCAATTGAATAGGGTGCCATTGACACAAAATCTACCACATCAGTAAAGAAGTTAGAGATTGCAAGGATATTATCGTCACGATTGTATTCAAGACCTGAAGGACCGCTATGGCCCGATGAAACAACGATGCGATTCTCCAGATTTGAATCATATCGATACACAGAATTAGTTCCATTGCACGTTACATAGATATTGCCGTATTGATCCTGCGCTAAAGCATCGAGATTATTTAGACCAGTCCACAAGGCATAGGATGTCTGCCCGTTCTGAGGATTGATCTGCACGATGGGAGCGCTGTTCTGGAACGAGCACGTTAAGAGCCTGTCGTTAACCTCGTCATAAATAAGTCCCTGTGGATAGGAGCCGAGTCCGGTGCTTGTTAACAATTCATGGGTGTTATCTGTAAGATTTATCTTATAGAGTTTCTGCCCGTGATTGATTAGATAAAGATAACCTGCATGATATGCGATGCCATCAAAGTAATTCGTAGCACTTATGGGCTTATATAGAACCTGTACTCCGGTTTTGATGTTGAACGCCTTTACTCCATATCGATAGGACACATACAGGATCGAATCCACAAGGACATTATTTGCACAGGCAGTTAGCCCGGACTTAAAAACACTCTGATTGCCGAGACTATCGATCTTTACGACACATGCAGGATTCCAACAGGATACATAATAGCTCTTTGAACCGCTGTCATAAGAGATTCCTTCTGGCATATCCAGGTAGTTTTGTGCCTTGACAGACAGGGGAATCAGCAGCAGGATAATCCCCAAAAGCACTAATTTTTTCCCAGTTTTAAACATACAAGACCTCCGTTTTGTTAATTTATTTTTTCAAACCCCTGAGAAATAATCGAAAGAAACTGTAATAATATTCCTTATTTGCGTAACCGAGTACAACCTCATTAAGGACAGCGCGTGTCGTAATACATAAATAGGGCATGACATAATCGATTTCAATATCATCCCGAATTGTACCATCACTCATACCAAGGCGGAAAGCATTAACCAGATCGACACGAGCATTATCTCTTGGTTCTGTAAATGCTTTCATAATATCCTGATCGATCTTGTCACATGGAAGCCCGTAATGATCCCAGTAGAGCATGAATTTCAAATATTCTGGATATTGAATTGCGAATTCGTAATATGCATCACCAAAGGCATAGAGTTTATCATACCCTGTGTCTTTTTGTGCCATAGCATCATTCAGCATCTTCCACCTGATCAGAGATATTTTCGTAAAGATCACAACATAAAGTTCAGCTTTGGTTTTAAAGTACGCATACAAGGTTGGTCTTGTGAATTCTGCTTTCTCGGCGATCTCTTCCATCGTAACATTCTGAAAGCCCTTGCTGAAAAAAAGTTTTTCGGCAGCAGCAATTATTGCTTCCCTGCGAGTCAGCATTTCTTTTTCTTTTCTGTTCATTTATTGCACTATTATACGTTAAGTAAAATGATTTTACGCTGTGTAAAATAAATTTCTTTCTTTTAATGTGTCAAGAAAATGTATAATTAGTAGATGTAAAAAAATCCGTTTTTTGAAACGTATGTTTATCTATTTTGGGATTAAATATTATCGATTAAATTCCTCAAATGTATCCATATATTTTTTGAGGATATTGGCCCTGCTGTGATGGCGAAGTTTTTCTTTGGCTTTTTCTTCGATTTGTCGAACACGCTCACGAGTGATATCAAAGATATGACCAACCTCTTCAAGGGTTCGGGGAGTCTGGTCACCGATGCCAAAGCGCAATTTGATCACACGACGCTCTCGTTTTGTAAGTGTTGAAAGGACAGCCTCAACCTGTTTGCGCAGGAGTGTTCTTTCTGCGATTTTCTCAGGCGAGATCATATTATCGTCTTCGATGAAATCACTTAATGTGGTATCGCCATCCTCATCACCGACAGGTTTATCGAGAGAAACAGGTCGTTTCGAGACATTCATGATGCCCTTCACTTTTTCGACCGGAAGATCGAGTTCCTGTGCGATTTCCTCTGGATAGGGCTCTCTGCCGAGTGCCTGCACAAGTTTGTTATGAGCCCGATTCACTTTATTAATGGCTTCTGCCATATGAACAGGAACGCGAATTGTCCGTGACTGATCAGCAATACCTTTTGTGATAGTCTGGCGAATCCACCAGGTGGCATAGGTTGAGAATTTATATCCCTTGTGATAATCATATTTTTCAACAGCACGGATAAGCCCGATATTGCCTTCCTGGATCAGGTCGAGGAAGCTGAGCCCGCGATTGTTATATTTCTTGGCAATACTGATAACAAGACGGACATTTGCCTTTATGATATCATTCTTTGCTTGCTCTTTCTGATCCTGTGCTTTGCGGATATCCTCCATCAGACGTTTGAGCTCATCGGCAGTCATACGTGTTTCGAGCTCGACCCTTCGAATCTTTCTCCGGTTGTTTTTGATCTTTCTCAGGGCATCCATAAAAATATGCGGATCAAGACCAGTGAGTTCGGCAACTTCATTGAAATCTTCTTTGCCTTTTTCGGCTTTCCTGCCGAGTGTGCATATTTTTGCTGTGCTATAGCCCTTAATATTACTCACAGCGTAGATACGATTGAGACTGACATTTATACGACCAAGCAAACTGTTTATTCTGTAAATGAGACGCTGGATCATCATGTCGGTGAAGCACATCTCCTCAAAAAGCTCCATGATGTGTGCGCGGTTCTCTTTTATTTTTTCACCGACAGTTTGGGTCTTGCTGTATCTTTTTGAGGGTTTTTTATTGATTATTTTTTCAATCTCATCAGAGTGATCAAGAGCTTTTTTTGTTCGCTCATCCAGCAGGGAGATAAGGCGTTCGTTATTTTCTTTATCGAACCAGCTGCCAAATTCTATTTTCAGGATCTGGTCTATTTTGATCTTCCCTTCCCTATAACGTTTGATAACATTCTGGAATTCACGGAGACTGCTTCCACAATTGAGTGTCAGTTTATTGATCGTTGTCTGTGCATCTTCAATCCTTTTGGATATCTTTGCTTCATCCTCAGGAGTGAGCAGCGGCACTTTTCCCATATCCTTTAGATACATGCGGACAGGATCGTCATAAAAGCTTATCTTAACCGATGCTTTTTTGGGCTTTGGGGTACGTTTCTTCTTGCGGATCCCGCCCTTCATTGTCTCGTCGAGGATCTCAAGCCCGGCATCTTTTAATTCATTAAAGATGTCATCGATCTTATCCAAAAAAATAGGATTATCAGGAAGAAGCTGATTTATTTCATCATAGGTGATAAAACCCCGCTCATCCCCACGCTGTTTTAGTTCTTCAATAAATTCACTTATCGTTTTCATAAAGTCTCCGGGCACTCACACAAGAACTTAACTCAAAAGTTTCTTTACCGTACCGCCTTTGAAATCCTTCTTTAATTGATTAATTTTATGCTTAACTGCCTTTTTCTCATTGATTTTTTCTTCATTATCAGGATGTTTTATAATATATTCATTAAGCGTAATTAAGTCAACATTTAACTTTCTAATTTGCAGCCCGATCAGCATTTTTTCGAAGGTGTTCCGGGAGAAGGGCAGTTCGTTGAACAGGAGATCGGAAATAAAATCAGAATCTTTGGGATTAAAAAGGTCCAGAAGCTTCGCGCCTTTTTCGGAGAGATTATCACGACTTTTCTCTTGTTTTATATATGCAAATAGTTTTTTCAGGAGGGGGTTTGAGAAATAATCGATCTCGATATCATCGAAATATTCTTCACATCGTTCCGGATGAGCCAGGATAATACGTATAAAATCCTTTTCTTCCTGATCAGGATCGACATGGAGAGTAAGAGGTGTTCTTGGTTTCCAGGATTTTTTCTGCAACGCCTGCAATGCCTTGAAAATATTAGTTTCACTAACCCCGAAAAGATTTGCTGTCTCCTGTATATAGAGTTCTTTTTGCACGGGACTTTCAATGAGATCAAGACACTCAATAACATTATTCAGCGCCTTTTTCTTGTTGTCGAGACTTTTACCGGCATTGCGCATTTGATATAAAAAATTATAAAATGACCGAGCATCATCGATATAATCACGAAGCGCGCCAGCGCCATGTGTTTCCAGGAAATCATCCGGATCTGTATCATCAGGAAGGATGATCATCTTTGGAAAGATAGATTGCGATAGACAGATTGAGATCGCTCGTGCGGCTGATTCCTTACCAGCACCGTCTCCGTCATACATGATATAGATGTTTTTCGTATATCGTGATAGAAGCTTTACCTGTTCTTCTGTAAGCGAGGTTCCGAGACTGGCAATAACATTTGTAAAACCATGATGCCAGAGTTTGATCAGGTCGAGGTTTCCTTCAACAAGGATGGCAGCGTCATGTTTTATGATCGTATCCTTTGATTGATATAGTCCATAAAGATGCTTGCGTTTCTGGTAGATGGGTGTTTCCGGAGAATTCAGATATTTTGCTCCGCGATCATCACCTTCTTTATAGATGCGGCTGCCAAAAGCAATGACTTTTCCGTCAGAACTGTAAACGGGAAACATGATGCGGTTAAAGAATTTATCCCGCAACGCTCCATTTGACGTTGTGAACAAGCCGCTTTTATTGAGGATGTTATCGGAATAACCTTTCTTTTTCAGGTGGTTTTGGAGCGAATTTGGTGAGCCTGGCGCAAGACCGAGTTTGAAAACCTTAATATCTTTTTCTGAAATATTTCTTGATTTCAGATATGCGAGCCCCGCATTGTCTTTTCCGGTAAGATTTGTATGATAAAAGCGAAGTGCAGATTCGTATATACCGTAAAGAGAATTATAGAGACTTTTTTCTTCTTTCGATTGTTCCTGGTAAACGGGCAGCGCAATACCGACCCTTTCAGCAAGCTTCCGTACTGCTTCATTGAAGTTTATCTTTTCGTATTCCATCAAGAAGGTGAAGACATTTCCGCCTTTGCCACATCCGAAGCATTTGAAGATCTGCAGGCGGGGAGAAACCATAAAAGAGGGTTTGGTCTCGTTATGAAAAGGGCAGGGAGCCATGTAGTTTGCACCGCTGCGCTTCAGGGGCACATATTCTCCGATCACATCTACAATGCTGTTAGCTGAGCGTATATCATCGAGAAGGTTTTGATCGTATCGCATGACTTCACTCTAATAAGAACAAATTTTTATGCAAGTTTCATAAAGAATTACTTTTTTTAATGAAAATTGAAGAGAGAATAATTGAGGATTAAAGGAGCAACAGAAAATTTATTTCAAAAACACCACGGTCACCCCATCTCCGCCTTCCTGAAGAGGAGCAGAATTATATTCTTTCACCCTTTTTTCGTTTCTGAGATATTCCCAGATTTTTTTACGTAGTTGTCCCGTTCCTTTTCCGTGGAGAATACGCACTTTCGGGTAATTCAGCAGGATCGCTTTGTCGATATATTTATCCAGCTCGAAACGTGCTTCATCAAAGGTCAAACCCATCAGGTTGAGCTCGAATGCAATGTCATGATCGATGTTGGCATGAACAGATATATCCGAATCTTCTTTATGCTCGTGGGATTTTTTCCCTTCGGGAATTTCATAAAGATCGGAGTTTTTTACATTATATGTGAGTCCTTCAGCGAGGACGCGTGCAGAATTTTTCCCGACAGACTGGATTTTCCCAACAAGCTTGAGGGGCTTGATATACACTTCTTTGCCAACATCGATTTCTTTCAAGGGTATATATTCGACACCAGACAGCAGGTCTTTCTTTTTTTCGATGTCGTATTTTTTGTTTGTAATTTTATCTTTGATTTCACGAACTTTGTCATGGGGGATATTCTTTTCAGATCGGAGTTGCTTTTTTAATTCATCGATTTCATGACCGAATTCTTGCTGGAGTTCTACAAGGTATGCCTCTGATTTATTGAGGATTTCTTTCTTCCTCTCTTTTTCGATCTTTTGCCAGTTTTTCTCTTTGAGCTCAAGAGAATTCAGTCGTTGTTCAAGCAGCTTGTTCTTGAGGTCGAATTCATATATTTTTTGGGCAAGGTGAATTCGCTGCTGTTCGGTCTTTTTCAAAAGTTCGCTTAACTGAAGACTCTTCTGGTCGATAAGTTCTCGAGCCCGAGCAATAATGTCTTCCGGAGAATTATATTCTTTAGCAATGTCGAGGGCATAGCTGTTGCCCGGAAAACCGAGATCGAGTTTATACGTTGGCTGTAACCGTTCCTGGTCAAATCTCATCGAAGCATTTTCACATAAGGGATGTTCGGAGGCAAATATCTTGAGTTTATTCAGGTGAGTAGTGATGATTACTTTTGATTTTTTTGCAATAAGCGCTTCCATAACAGATTGTGCGAACGCAGCACCCTCTTCAGGATCGGTTCCCGTACCGAGTTCATCAATAAGAATGAGCGAGGATGCATCTGCTTTATCAAAAATATTATTCAATTTTTGTATATGAGAGGAAAAGGTACTAATAGAATCCTCGATGGACTGCTCATCGTTGATATCCGTAAAGAAGGAGGTAAACATTCCTATCTGTGACTCCTCAACAGGTATCATCAAACCCGAAAGGGCCATGATCGCAAGAAGTCCGGTTGCTTTCAGCGTAACCGTTTTTCCACCGGTATTCACTCCAGAAATAACGATTCCCCTGAATTCATCGCCAATATGAAGCGAAAAAGGAATTATCTTTTTTGGATTAATTGTTTCAAAAAGAAGCGGATGCTGTGCATTTTTAAGATTTAAACGAGTGTCATCGATTATTTCCGGCATGTGGGCATTGATCCTCCTGCAATACAGCGCACAGGCGTTAAGAAAATCAATTTTTTGCAGGATTGAAAGATTGTGACGGAGGCCATCCTTCTTTTCTCGAAGCATCGAATAGAGTTCGGTAAGAATTCTATGGATTTCCTGCTTTTCTTCCTCGGTAAGGGTGTTCAACGAGTTATTAAGTTCCATAACCGAGAGCGGTTCCACATAGAATGACGCTCCTGTTTTTGATCGACCATGCACAATGCCCTTGAGTTGGGTAACACCTCCTTCCCGAACAGGAATTACATAACGTTCATCACGAAAGGTTACCACTTTATCCTGGATCACATTTTCATAATCCTTTTTCTCAAGAATACTTTCCAGCTCGGAATAAATTCGCTTCTTTGCTTTCTGCTTATTCCTTCGGATGGATGATAACATCGGGCTTGCCGTGTCTTTGATCTCACCGGCCGAATCAAAAATCTTATCATACTGTTTTTCCAACTCCCTCATTTCAACTATAGAAGAAATGATTGAAAAAAGCTTCGGGAAAGACTCATCCGAAATGTCCTTGTCGTTTTTGAGCGTGTTTGCAATATGGATATTACTTCCAAACATGAGGAGTTCTTCTATCGTAAATTGTTCGAATCTCCCAAAATTATCAAAAAGGAGTTCTGTATCTTCAAGCCCGGATAATGCAAAATGATGACTTTGCTCGAGATAATTAAAAGCATCCTGCAATTCCCCGAGTTTTTTCTCAACAGAGTTTTTTTCTTTGAGGGGGGAGAGGACTTCGACAAGACGCTGTCCTAGAGGAGACACACAATTGGCAGCGATCAACGCTTTAACTTTATCAAATTCCAGTTCGTCAAAAGCGTTTTTCATGAAAGGGGTGAAATTGAGTCTGTAACGTCTTTTTGAAGTTTATATTGTAGCTTAAGAAGTTCCTGGTAGTAAGCGTTTTCCCGTATCTGGGAATCGAGTTTTGTCGCTTCGAGGATCCGGGCGATCTTTTCGTTACTCCATTCAACGAAAGGGGCATTGAGAGCTGTCGTTCGTGCAGCTTTTGAAAGAGGGACAAGCTGAATAACAAGGCAAAGTAGGAAAATCAGGATCATTGCCTGAAAGCATCCGAGGATAAAGCCAAGAAGACGGTCGAGAAAACTTAGATGAAGCGCTTGTATCATTCTTCTGAGAACTTTTACAATGATCGCGATGATGACCATTACAAGAAGGAAAACGACAATGCCGCCGAGAATGTTTGATGTTTTTGGAGAAAAATGAAACACAGTTTGAAAAAATACCGACGATGCGGGACCGAGCTTGATCGCAAGAATAAGTGCAACGATCCAGCCGATGAGACGGGCACTCCCCTTGATAAATCCTGATACAAAACCAAAGCCCCCGAAAACAAGTAAAATTCCGAGGGCAAAGATATTAATAATATCCATTGAGGTTTACGTACGAGTATCGATACACATTACCGAGAACGATATCTGTAACTGTTACGTTTCAGTTTACGTAAAGTAGCTTTGAGCTCTCTGCGCTTCTTGTCGCTCGGCTTCTCGTAATAGCGGTTCTTCTTAATGTCAGACAGAACGCCCGAGCGCTGGACCTTGCGGTTGAAGCGGCGGAAGGCACTTTCAAAGCTTTCGTCTTTGCCAACGACCACTTTCGTCACGAATGATCACCCCCATTCGGAATTTTTTTACAAACTCAAACTCGCAAAATTCTATGTCAATCTTTGTGAATATATATTTTACTTCTAACTTATAGTATGTATGGAGGTTCAGTGAACCTATTCCACGATCTCCACACTTTCAATAACAATATCCTGAAGCGGTCGGTCAGCAGGATTTGTATCCGCCACAGAGATAGCATCGATAATGTCGAGCCCATCGATCACCTCGCCATAAACCGTATATTCTCTATCAAGGAAAGGATAGCCGCCAGTATTCATATAGATTTTACGTTGTTCCTCTGTATACTTGAATCCCTTTTGTTGCTCGATTATGGTCATCTCATCGGCAGTCCATTTTCTGCCCACAACAATATAGAACTGCGATCCGGAAGAACGCTTCTGGGGATTTACCTGATCTCCCTGACGGGCTGCCGCCAAGGCACCTTTCTTGTGGATAAGGTCTTTTCGAAACTCGGCAGGAACGGTATAACCAGGACCGCCAGCACCAAGACGAGCACCCTTTCCTGCTTTTTTTGAATCAGGATCACCGCCTTGTATCATAAAACCTGCAATTACCCGGTGAAAGAGCGTGCTGTCATAGAAACATTCTTCAACAAGCTTAAGAAAATTATCTCTGTGCTGGGGGGTATCATTATACAGCTTTAATGTGATATCACCATAATTCGTATGCATTTTCACTATAGGATCTTTCATGGGTTCCTCTTCTGTCTGTTCATTATTTTCAGCAAAAATATAACTACTAATGGATAAAAGTAGTGTTACAACAATGCTTACAAGGATCAATTTGAAGATTTTCATTAATCATGAGCTCCTTTTCTTTGTGATTGTGAGGTTTATAAAAGTACAGTGCTGAGTGTCAAATTTTACTCTATATAGATACAAGCAGGAAAAAGTTGACAGTTTGGACAGGTGAAGATTCTCACACCTGAAAGCGCAGTCCCTTAAGAACATATGAATAGCAAGATCGAATGTAGAATTTTGGAAACAGAAGAAGAATTTTCCACATGGAATGAGTTCGTGGCATCGACCCAGGAATGCCCGATAATACAGTCCTATGAATGGGGAAAATTCAAGCGAATATCCGGATGGATACCGATTCGGATTGCTGTTTTTGATGATGACAAGATCGTTGGCGGAATCTCTATTCAGAAGCGGAATATTCCCTATATTGGAAAATGTCTTTTCTATGCACCGCGAGGTCCGGTTATTGATGTAACGAGTTATTATTTTACAGTTTTGATGAATACAATCTCCGAGATCGCAAAAAATCATAATGCTATTCTCTTGAAGATCGATCCTGAGATCGATGAGAATGATGAAAAGTCATTGAGGGTGTTAAACGAGCACAATTTCACTTTTGCCATGAAGCAAATCCAGCCACGGGCAACCTTTTTTCTCGACCTGACACAATCTCTCGATGACATCATGGCCGGTTGCGAGTCGAAAACCAGGTATAATATCCGTCTTTCAATGAAGAAAGGTGTTAAGGTCAGAGAAAATACATCGTTGGAAGGTGCACGAATTTTTTATGATATTTACGAAACAACGGCAAAACGCGATGCTTTTATTATTCATAACGAGGAATACTATAAACAGGTAATAGAGTTAATGGCCCATAAGGGGATGGTGAAATTATTCCTGGCATATTATGACGATATCCCCGTTGCGGGTGTGTATATTTTTGCCTTTGGTGAAAAGATCTGGTATATGTATGGGGCATCTTCGAACGAATATCGCAACGTGATGCCAAACCAGGCGCTGCACTGGCATGTGATACAATGGGCAAAGGAACAGGGATACAAAACCTATGACCTCTGGGGAGTACCAGCTCATCCAAAAGAGGGACATCCGCTCTTTGGGGTGTATCGTTTTAAGAAAGGATTTGGTGGTGAATTCAAGAAATTCATCGGCATGCACGATCATGTGTACAAACCATTCTGGTATAACGTGATGAACCGCGGTATAAATACCTATGTTTCGATTCGCAGCCTGATCAAAAAAGGTAAGATTTCAGACTCATTAGAGGAATAATGACGCTCAAAGAACTTTTACAGAATAGTGGTGATTACGAGCTTCTACGGGGTTCAACAGGTTTAGATATTGCGAAAATTTGTGTTGATTCAAGAAGCGCTGAGAAGGGATATCTTTTTGTTGCAATAAAAGGTGTTGATGTTGACGGACACGAATTCATCGAGAAAGCAGTAGAAAATGGAGTGGGTGCAATCATGCTTGAAGATGAGACTTTTATGCCAGCAGAAGTTTCTGTCCCTGTTTTAAAAGTAAAGAATTCACGCAAAGCACTTGCTCATCTTGCAGCAGCATTTTACGGCTTCCCGGCACGTAAACTCATCGTAATCGGCGTTACCGGTACAGACGGCAAAACAACTACTTCTACGCTCATTCATCACATACTCAACGAAGCCGGACACAAAACAGGACTGATCACCTCGATCAATGCTGTTATCGGGGACCGCATTCTGGAAACGGGATTTCATACCACAACACCCGATGCTCTATCTCTTCAGAAGTATTTAGCAGAAATGGTCGATGCCGGATCGGAATATGCAGTCATCGAAACCTCATCACATGGACTTGCTCAGTATCGAGTGGAAGCATGTGAATATGATATCGCAGCTTTGACGAACATAACATCTGAACATCTCGATTATCACCGATCGAGAGAGGAATATATACAAGTAAAAGCTCATCTATTTGAGCTTCTTTCTTTATCATCTAAAAAGAACGACATTCCTAAAATAAGCATACTCAACAAAGATGATCCATCCTACGAAAATTTTCACAAACATCAAGCAGATATGCATATTTCATTCGGCATAAAGAAGAATGCCGATTATAAGGCAGAAGATGTTATGCAGAACGAAAAACTCCGTTTTAGTGTTCATGCGACAGGAAAGACATTAAGGATTGAAAGCCCACTTTTGGGAACATATAATGTGTATAATATTCTCGCAGCAATTGCGGTTGCCCGTTCACAGAACATATCCTGGGATGTTATTGTCAGAGCAGTTTCCTCGTTACGCACCATCAAAGGGAGAATGGAAAATGTTCTACACAAACAGGGCAATTTTATGGTTATCATCGATTTTGCCCATACAGCAAATGCCCTTGAGCAGGCACTTCTTGCAACCCGATCGTTTACAAAAGGGAAGATTCACGTTGTGTTTGGCAGTGCGGGGCTACGAGATGTTCAAAAAAGAAGGGAAATGGGGAAGGTTGCAGGCAGATTTGCAGATAGGATTTACATCACAACCGAAGATCCCCGTACCGAGTCGATCGATGACATCATACAAGAAATAGCAGCAGGTTGCATACAGGAAGGACGAAAAGAAGGGATTGACTTTTTTAAGATCCCTGACCGAGAAAAAGCTATAGAAAAAGCAATTATTTCAGCACATAATGGAGATACGGTTATTACCTGTGGAAAAGCACATGAAACAACCATGTGCTATGGTATTGAAGAGACACCATGGAGTGAATACGATGCTGCCCAAAAAGCCCTCAAAAAGCGAGCATTAATATTGACAGAGAAGAAGGGACAAAAAAAAGAGTAGACTATGATATTTGGTATTGGCACAGACCTTGTTGAAGTTGAACGAATAAAAAATGAGTTGGCTTCCCACGGCGAAAAATTTATCGAGATGCTCTTTACTCAGAGTGAAATAATCTATTGTACAAGAGCTGAGAATATTGGAATTCAAGCTCAGTGTTTTGCTGCACGTTTTGCAGCAAAAGAAGCATTTCTCAAAGCACTTGGCTCAGGGCTTCGCGGTGGACTGCAATGGAAGGATGTCGAGGTTGTTAATAATGAACTCGGCAAACCGGAAATCAGAATACAGAAAACGGCAAAACAGGTTTGCGAAAAGGCCGGTATAAACAAAATACATGTGTCACTTTCCCACACCAAAGAATCAGCAATAGCAATTATCATTTTAGAAAAAATAAATTGAAACCGGAGGAATAAATGCAAAAGGTCCTTGTTACCGGAGCTGTCGGTCAAATTGGCTCTGAACTTACAATGGAATTACGGAAAATTTATGGTAATAACAATGTCGTTGCAGGTTTTCGCAAAACGCAGCCCGGAGAGAAACTGAAAGAATCCGGACCTTGCGAGCTGGTCGACTGCACGGACGTAGAGCAGGTGAACGATGTCGTTAAAAAGTATGATGTCGATACGATCTATCATCTCGCTGCGATCCTGTCTGCCGTAGCGGAAGCAAAGCCAAACCTCGCATGGAACGTGAATATCAATGGTCTGTACAATGTACTTGAAGTTGCCAGAGAATATGGATGCGCAGTTTTTACACCCAGCTCAATCGGTGCATTTGGAGAATCAACCCCTCTCGATAATACTCCACAGGATACGATCCAGAGACCAGGTACGATGTACGGTGTAACAAAGGTTGCCGGAGAACTGCTCTGCGATTATTATTTTAAAAGATTCGGCGTCGATACACGCGGTGTGAGATATCCCGGAATTATCTCGAACGAAACCCTTCCGGGAGGAGGAACAACTGATTATGCGGTCGAGATCTATTATGAAGCGATCAAGAAAAAAAAATATACATGTAATCTCGGCAAGGGAACGTTCCTCGATATGATGTATATGCCCGATGCGATCAAGGGAGCGATCGACCTCATGGAAGCAGATCCTGCAAAACTCAAACACAGAAACGCATTCAATGTTACCGCAATGAGCTTTGATCCGGAAATGATCGCAGCTTCGATCAAAAAGGTAATACCGGAATTTGTATTAGAATATGATGTCGATCCTGTCCGGCAGGCAATTGCGAATTCATGGCCTAATTCAATGGACGATTCCGCAGCTCGCGAAGAATGGGGATGGAGTCCAAAGTACGATCTCGAAGCTATGACCAAAGATATGATCGAAGTCTTATCTAAAAAATTAAAATAATTTATATTTGGAGGAATACATGCCAGTAAATAAGATAAAAACTGCGCTTGAAAAAGAACTGAAAGACCTTAGAGAGAGCGGCAGAGACAAAGGCGCTGAAATGGTGATAACAGACGTGATCAAGCCGGAAGGCGAATTTGGTCCTCGCGTCTGCATTCAGGGTTATGGAGATAAGAAATTCATCAAAATGAATTCAAACTCATATCTCGGTATGTCATTGAATCCTGAGGTTATCAAAGCCGAAGAAGCTGCTGCAGAAAAATTTGGTGTCGGGCCAGGTGCCGTGCGCTTCATTAGCGGAACCTATACGCCGCATATCGATCTAGAGAAGAAACTTGCGGATTTTCACGGACGTGAATCTGCAATGATCTTCAGCTCTGCGTATGTGACCAGCATGGGTGTGATCTATCCCCTCATGACAAAAGAAACCGTGGTTATCAGCGATGAATTGAACCACAACTGTATCATCCAGGCGATCCGCCTTTCACGCCCCGCAGACAAGATGATCTATAAACACAACAATATGGACGAACTCGAAGCCCGTCTGCAGGAAGCTGTGGGCAAAGGCAAGCGCTGTATGGTCATCACAGACGGCATCTTCAGTATGCGCGGTGACTATGCACCTCTGGACAAACTCGTCGAATTGTGCAACAAGTATAACGACAAGTTTGAAGAAGGTGTTTTCTCAATTGTTGACGACTCCCATGGTGTGGGGGCACTCGGCAAGACAGGACGCGGAACCGAAGAATACCTCAATACAAAAGTTGATATCCTCATTGGAACGCTTGGCAAGGCATTTGGCGTGAACGGCGGCTATGTAACATCATCCGAAACGATCACCACATACCTCAGAGAAAAAGCTCCGATGTACATCTATTCAAATCCGATCACCAATTCAGAAGCTGCCGCCGTACTGAAAGTACTCGAGATCATCGATTCACCCGAAGGACTCAAGAGGTTGGAACATCTTGCTAAAATGACGGCGAAATTCGAAAAAGGTCTGATCGATCTTGGCTATGAAACCATCAAAGGACCTCACCCGGTTGTACCGCTTATGGTTCGCGATACACCCAAAACCGCTGAACTAGTCAAATACCTGACCGAGAACGGCGTACTTGGCACCGGACTGAACTTCCCGGTTGTGCCAAAAGGCGACGAAGAGATCCGATTCCAGGTAAACGCAGACCACACGGCTGCTGACATCGATGCGGTTCTTGACGTATTAAAAAAATATAAAGACACACACTAATACCACTTAATCAGAAAAGAAAAGCCCCAGCGCAATGTTGGGGCTTTTTATCGTTAATACTATTTACTTATATCCTGAGTTCTTTAAGTAAATTGGAAATTTCTTTACCTGAAGGAATATTCCCCCCAGGATCAATTTCATTTGCTTTATCAAGAAGATTTAATCCTGAATGATTACCATCAGACAATTCAACCATTGCCATAATTCGTAAACAAAGTGCGGCAGATTCTAAAATTTCTTCATTTTTCAGAAAATATAGAACTTCTGCATCAATTAATTCAGGGTTTTTTAGCTTGACATCTTTAGATTTTCCGATTTGTTCCTTTTGAAATATTTCATTTACAATAGCAGCTGCTAAGACATCTATATCAGAATCAGGCATATCAGAATATCTATTTTTTAAATCATCAATAATCATACTATATGTTCCAAGCATTCCAAAATCAATTAATTTGTTTAACCTCTTCTTGAAACGAGTTTTTAGTTTTTTGAACATCTTTTTCCTCACAAATAATGAATACTTATTTTTTTAGGAATCTCCTCAACCTTCTCAAAAAACATCGTTGGATTCATTTTCTTGAGCGGTTCTGGATTGGTGTATCCCCAGGAAACAAATCCAATATCGAGCCCAACTTTTTGTGCAGAATGTAAGTCGCGCATCTCGTCTGCAATATAAATAGCTTCTGAAAGGGAGATTTTGCATTTGTGTGATATTTTCTTGAATTTTGCTTCTTTACCAAATAGTAAGACCCCACATTCATAATCTGAGATCAGGGCACTCAGTTCAGGTCCAAGTACGGTTTTTACATTTTCCTCTGAGTTTGTGCTAACAACGGCAAGCGTCAGTCCGACACCGTGCAGTTCGTGCAGCATTTTCGGCACACCATCAAAGAGTTTGATCGTATGGATCTCTTTTTTCATAAGTCCGCGCATGTGGGTTGCGATCAGCGGGAGTTTGAGCATTGGAAAGCCCACGTGTTTGATCATATGTTTTGCATCAAAGTTTCGTAAATCCTCAACCTCCTCGTCCGTAATGTTTTTGAAGCCGTATTTATCTGCAACAGCACGAATGTTCTTCACGAACCAATAAAAGGTATCGGCAAGCGTGCCGTCGAAATCGAAGATGACAAGTTTATATTTCAAGACATTTCCTTTTTTTATTTCTGCGCAACTATTATAAGCTGATTGCTGCTCATAATATCATAGGAAGAAAAGTTGAAATCACCATAAAATTCTAACTTCGTGAATCCTGCTTCCCGAAGAAGTTCATGATAGTCATCACGAAGTAAGAGTCTATACCTGAAACTTGAGCGATGAAAAGATTGCTCGTCTGCTGTATGCACCAGGTCGAGAACATGAACTTCCCATTCATCCTCGAGATAGTCAATAATCATAACACGGGAATGGGAAGGAGTGTTTCTTATCGGAAAAAATCGCAGTTTTTGAGCATACTGTTTATCTGTCATACCCTGCGAGAGGACAAGTATGCCGTCTGGATTCAGGACATTCCTCATGCTCGTTAGTGCAGCGAGAATTTCTTTCTTTTCGATAAGATGCGGCAGAGAGGTTGTCATGCAAAGGACAGCATCAAAATGACCGGAAAGATGTCTGAAATCTTTCTTTTCAAGAGGAATCTCCATCACATAAGAAGCGATCTTTTCCTTTGCGATGTTCAGCATTGCTTCTGAGATATCCGAACCGAAAATATCGAATCCAAGCGATTTGATACGAATGAGATCCGATCCGGTACCGCAGGAACAGTCCAGGATTTTTTTTACATTATATCGATCGAATAACTTTCTATAAAATTCTAACCTGCTTTTGTCTTCGAAAGGATTCTCTTTCTGCATAAGGTCGTAACGGGAAGCAAAATCAAGGTAGGGATCTTTTGTATTCATGCTCATTTTTTCACCTCGCAAAATAAGCTGGAACCATCGACCCCATAGAAGGATGCAGAAACATTGAGCGATTTTGTTAGAGTAGATAAATCATGCTTATTAAACGTTCTTGCAGTAAATCCATCTTTACAAACAATAATTCCATTACCTGTTTTTTCTTCGTCGATCTTTCCTAAAAGCCCATGTGCTGCCTGATCACGAAACCATTGCAGGCGTTCATTCCAGAATTTCTCTGAATAGGTCGAAAACAGTGCAATGCCATTTTTCTTTATAACACGCAGTGCCTCGGACATAATGCGGACAGGATCTTCATGGAAAGCGGAAAGTCCGTTTTGAATACACACGACCACATCAAAGGAAGCATCATCAAATTGCAGACCGATCGCATTCATACAATGAATCTGCCATCCAGACACATCCTTAAGATATTCATGTGCATATCGGATATTCTCCTCTGAATTATCGATACCAACGACTTGATCGGTTTTCTCTAAAAAATATTTCATTGCCCTTCCATACCCGCAGCCGAGTTCAAGCACGCGATCTCCCGGATTTATCTTATTACACACGAATTCTATTTCAGCTTTAAGATACTGCTGGACACACGGAGTAGCGATATCGTAGCATTTCTGCAGACGTTTTCCCGAAAGAGTATTTGCGTAATAGTCGCTCATAATATTTAACTTTATGAAAAAATCTGTAGATCATGAGCAACAACAACCTTTCCCGAATAAGACTGTTGTATTTCATTAAGAATATCTTTCGATGTTGTTTTCCAGAAAAGCATGTGATAGGTAACGAGCAGCTTTGGTTTGCATCTATTGGCAATATCGGCAAGTTGCTTCGTTGAAGCATGATGGGCCGCATGATATTTTTTCCACTCAGGCGGCAATGTTTCAAACCCTTTCTGCGAATACACTTCATGAATAAGAATATCCGCATCTTTTGAAAAAGAGATAATGTTGTCGCATGGTGATGTATCGCCGGAGATCACGACGGTTTTATCGGGAGTTGTGAACCTGAAGCCATACGTTTCTATATCACCGTGTGCAACGGGAAACGCTTCGACTATTATATGTTCATCCTGAAATATGATTCCCTCATTGATTTCATGTACATCAACTTTCCAGCCGGTTCCACTAATAGGCTCGTGTCCATGGATTCTATATCGGATATCTGTTTCATATGCACCCAGGATATTTTCAGCCATCTTTTTGATTCCTTTTGGACCAAACAACGCAAGCGGTTCGGTTCTTCCCATTATCCATGGCGTGAGTATAAGATCGGGAAGTCCAAGCGTATGGTCGGAATGAAGGTGTGTACAAAATGCTGTGCTGAGGGTTTCGATCTGTAATTCATGCAAAGAACCGCCATACTCGGGAGTAAGCGCTGCGATTTGCCGCACAACATTTGCTCCAAAGTCGACAACATAAGGTTTTTCATCAACAAGAATGAGTACTGCGCACCCCGAATGTTCGGGATTGGGATTGGGATTGCCTGTACCAAGAATGATAACTTTTGTGGAAGGATTGTCTATATGTTGTAACATAATTCTATAAAATTATTCCAATACCTGCCTGTATACCTTGAGACATAAATTTAAAATCGACATTACCACAAACACGAAGAAGGAATTTTTTAAAGATTCTATAAGTTATTCTATATGTAAGCCCATTGTAATCCTCATTCCAATTCTCCTTATATGCATATCCAAGCATTATTCCTGAAATGTTATCATTGAGCAGGTAATGAACATTCGCATTTACACTGCCCAAAAACATATCTGATTTGAAGTTAAAAGAGAGATATAAATTTTCCATAAATCCATAGCTCATCTCAAACGCAGGGAGCAATCCCCTCAAACCGGTTTCCTCTCCTTCACTTCTATATAAAATATTTATTCCAAGTTTTAAGGCAAAAGATTTATAGAGAAAATTTCCAGATGGCTGAATTATAATTATACTTGGTTTTTGTCCATACATAGAAATATTATCTTCTCGAAGATACCATGCATTGAGACCGAGTCCTTGAGAGAAAGGCAAGGGATTATATCCAACCGAAATAGTTTTATGTGGTCTGACACAATCATAATATAGTTGATTATTTGCATACATGACCATCAGATAATGCGGTGGTGTCTCTTCCTTCACTTCCTGTCCGTATATAACGGAATAGGACAACATAACAATCACGATGAGTACTGTTACTCTTTTCATCATTCTCCTTTCCCTGATTAAGAGTACTATTTTATTATGGTTTTGATACTTCTTTACAGCGTATCTTCCAGCTTTCCATGAAGAGCAATCCGGGATTTTCATCCATTTCCATGCACTCTGCAGTAGGTGCTTGGAGCACCATATCAAAGAGGAGCGGTTCCTTTGGTGTAGGATATAGTGTCATATCAACATCCTCCTGAATGAGATACCTGAAAGGATCGATCTTGCTGAAGAAGTACTCGATAAAGTCGGTTTGCTGTTCTTTAGAAAGGGTAATAATATATTTTGCTGCCTGACCAACTGATGTATCGACGGGAATCCAACCGGAATTTGGGATGTATATATGTGCCCAGAAGTGGTCGCCACAATGTGCTGCACTTAGCGGGAAGAGCTGCATGCCACCAGAAGCACGAGCAGGAATACCGACAGATCGACAAAGTGCTGAAAAGTACATACTCTGAGCTCCGCAGTCGCCATATCCATGTTCATGAACAAACACCGATTCGGGGATTTTCAACGCTTCCAATGCAAGATGGGGCATGTAGCTGTAATCAAGATCGTACACAATATGATCATAGAACTTTTTGGCAATGAGATATGGATTGGTTTCATCCCCGGCAATCCTTCGAGCTGCATCGCGAATTTCCGGTGTAATGGCAATATTCTTGTCCGATGCAGTATAGCGCTTATAAAGTTCTGAGTTCTTATCATATTCACCAACTATTACTGGATCGACATTGAACCGAACTTCATATGCAGTGTACGTGAATTTTGTCCCAATTCGTATGCTGTCCGTGATCTCTTCAAGAGGGAATTCATAATACACATACCCAATATCTCCATCAAGCTGAGCGGGATATGGAGTATATTCTTTTGAGCAGATCGATTCGATCTTTATATTTGTCTGCGAGGAATTTGAAAGCGGGAGCGGCATCCAGACGTTAAGCAGACCTTCATCAGGAAATTTTTCTCGCGGGATGGAAAGACAAGCATCGAATTCAAAGATAAGCGGACTTGAAAGTGTCTGCCATGAAGGAAGATTTTCATCTTCATAAATGTAGGGAGACATTATCTCAAAGATCGTTCCCATCTTTCCCAATGCACCTTTTGCTTCTACGGACATGAAGTCAGGATATATATGATAAAGCGTGTTCAGGAATTCATCAAAATAGTAGGTTTTTCCGCCAATCTCAATATGTGCAAGACGACCGTCTGCAACCACTTCATCGATCCGTTCCCCAGTTGTTTCTGGATATTTTTCTTTAATCATTTTCCGCACATCAGCTTCTGTGTGAGTATAGGTGAGAAGGATTTTTTCTAACCGGGTACACGCGACCCGGCATTGATTTGCAAGCTCGATATCACCCTCTTTAAGAAGTTCTTGGCGTGCTTCCTTGTAGCGATCTTGTGCTTTAAAGTAATCTGCATTCTTTTCGAGAGATTGTGCCTGCATATAAAGGGTTTTTCCTTTTAATAATTCTATACCGTAAGCAGAAGAACAAACAGCAAAGATGAAGATAAAAACGATAATTGAAAAGAGAGTAGTTTTTCTCATGTTGAGTCCTTATAAATTTTTTGCATTCACGAGAGTGAATTATTCAAGCCCAATTTTTGTCAATAAATTAAATATACAGAACCATAAGAAAGAGTAATAAAAAAAACCGCCCGAAGGCGGTTCTTTATGCTTGAGTGAGAGAGGGTACTATACGTTATTATCAACAGCTATAGAATGTGCTTAAAGAGATTACAGGATGATTATCAATAATCAGGTCTCTTTTGTGTGATCTAAAGCACGTGACGAATAATATCTCTTCGCGAAACAATCCCTACAACTTTGCTGTCCTGAAGTATTGGTACTCTGCGAAATTGATATTTTGATATCGCAATAGCAATTTTTTCTATTCTTGTCTCTGGATCGAAATGAACTAAATTCTCTGTCATGGCTTCACTAACTGTTGTATTATGAAGATAACCACAAAACAAGAAATTCAGAATGTCCTTTTCAGAAATAATGCCAATAATTTTTCCATTGTCATCGACAACGGGCATTCCGCTTATTCTGTTTTCCAATAATCTCTGAATTGCCTTATCTAGCATAACATCAGGCCCAATAGTTATTACGTTTTTTTCCATAATATCTTTGGCTTTTAGTGTTTTTTGCATGAGAGCCCCCTTGGTATATGTTTAAGGATTATTTAGATATTTATCAATGGCTTCAGCAGCATCTCTGCCGTTTCCCATTGCATCGATGACCGTTGATCCGCCCGAAAGTGCATCTCCACCAGCGAACACACCGGGGATGTTCGACATATAGTTGTCATCGACCTTGATGCCACCCCATGAATAGGTGTCCAGCTCCGGAACATTGCTGAGGAACAGCCTGTTCGGTGTTGTGCCAAGAGCATTAATAATTGTATCCATTTCCAAAATGAATTCAGATCCCTCGACATTTACAGGTCTTGGGCGTCCGCTCTTATCGGTTCCCTTGAATTCAGTCTTGACCATTTCAATGCCGGTTACCCAACCGTCTTCATTTCCGAAAATGCGGCATGGAGAGATCATTTCTTTAAAGATGATACCTTCTTCTTCTGCGTGATGGATCTCTTCTGCCCGTGCAGGCGCACATTGCTTTGTGCGTCTATAGAGAATGGATACTTCTTTTGCGCCGAGACGTTTTGCGCAACGCGCAGCGTCCATTGCCACATTACCGCATCCGATAACACCTACTTTATCTCCGCAAATAATGGGAGTATCCCAATCAGGAAATTTATAGGCTTTCATCAGATTTACTCTGATTAAGAATTCGTTCGCGGAGTACACACCTTTCAGTTTTTCGCCTTCGCAATTGAGGAATCGGGGAGCTCCGGCACCTGTTGCCAGGTAGATCGCATCATACTCTTTTTTGAGAACTTCAAAATCAACATTTTGACCCACAACCTTGTTGAGTTGAATATCTACACCAATCTTTTCAAGATAGGAGAGTTCGTAGTCCACAACATCGCGCGGCAGTCGAAATGCTGGAATGCCATATTGAAGCACACCGCCAGCCATATGTAGAGCTTCAAAGACCGTTACCTCATAGCCGAGTTTTCGCAGATCAACTGAACAGGTTATACCTGCGGGTCCAGCACCAACGATTGCTACTTTTTTGCCATTGCTTTCTTCCGGGATCTGTTCGAGGATGTCTTTTTTGCGAGCCCAGTCTGCTACAAAAGCGAATAGTTTGCCAATATTGATGGGTTGTCCTGTTTTATCCAGCACACATTTTCCTTCACATTGGTCTTCTTGTGGGCACACCCTGCCAGTCATTGCTGGAACTGCGTTATCTGCTTTTGAGAGATAGAATGCTTTTTCGAATTCTTCATCTGCAATAAGCTTGATAATATCTTTGATGCTCATGCGCACAGGACAGCCGGTTTCACACATAGGAACCTTGCATTGAAGGCAACGTTTTGCTTCTGTTACAGCTTCTTCTGAGGAATAGCCGAGGGGTACGGACATGAAATTTGTAATTCGAACAGCGGGATTTTGTTCTCTCATAGGTACTCTAGGTTGAACAGCCATTATACCACCTCCTTCATTTTTTCATTATAGCATTCCATTGCCACAGCTTCCTTGTTTTTAAACATGGCGAGCCTGCTGATTGCAGCTTCCCAATCCACCTTATGACCGTCGAACATTGGACCGTCTATACAGGCGAGTTTTTGTTCTCCATCGATGAAGACACGGCAGGAGCCGCACATACCCGTTGCATCGACCATGATCTGGCGAACGGTTGTATAGACAGGAACATTGTACTTCTTGGTTAGTTCGGAAAGTTTCTGCAATGGAGGAATTCCACCACCGGCAAAAACCTGATCGATCCTTCTCTCTTCGAGAAGTTCCTGCATAATATCAAGATAATGACCTTTCCTACCGACAGAACCATCTTCTGTACAGAGGATAAATTCATCTGAAACAGATTTTGCGAGTTCTTTTTCAGGATAGATAAGAGATTTGTCAGGGAAGCTCTGGATGGAAATGATATGATTTCCCATGATCTTACCCAATTCTCTGCACATTGCATTATTTTCCGCATGACCGCAAACAAGATCTGAGGCAAAAACAACTGTGCCGTATTTTTTCAGCGGAGGAGGGGTGCCCATTGGACCGATTACTTTGTAGAGAGCATCACCGACGTTCCATGTGTCTAACTCCCGGGATGTTTTCCCAAGTCGTTTAATATACATGGTGATCGTATCGCCCTCGGCTCTCTCTATAGACATTGGTATTCTTTCACCGTTTTTCACAGTTATAAGGACTGCGAAGTTACCTGGCCTGAACCTCTTTGCTACTTCCGGAGCAACAACATCGATAACATAATCAACCGCATTCAAGTCTTCCTTTCTTGTGATTGTGTGTTTCATGAAGATCTCCTTTTATTTGTGTATTGATATATTCAAATAGTTGGATATGCACATCTAAAAAAATTTATCCTTCAATTTTTTTAATTATATCGATCGCGAAATCATCAACGACTTTATAGCAAACCTGATTTCCCTGACGCCTGCTCACGCAGATGCCGGCTTCTTTGATTGTCTTAAGGTGCTGTGAGATAGTCGATTGCGGTAAGCCCATTTTCCTCTGACAGGCAGAAACATTACATTCGTCATGATATACACCGATAACGATTTTTAGTCTGTCCGGATGAGAGAGCGCTTTAAGTACTTTACATGTTTTATCTATATCGTATTTCATATTACCATAATAATTTTTTTATTAAAGAGCTTACCCAGTTATTCATTGTCAAATTTTTCAGGGTATTCATTCTTTCTTGATAGTAAGAAAAATGACATTACTAATCGATTCAATCTTATGGATTCATCTATATATTTACTTATTCCGCTACCCACTCCTTTGCCTTATCTAGTTCATCGGTATGAAAGACCTTAAATTGCCCATGAATGGTGAATCCCCACAGCCGCACACCATCGATGATCCATTTGATGTCGGTGACAATAGCAATCTTTTCCCAGATTGCAAGATGGCTAAAACCAACTTTCAAATCATCGAACATTGCACCTATTGAAAATCCCTTGTATTCAGGACCGAAGTAATAGATGAACCGTATTCGTTTGTAATGTTCCAGCTTTTCTTTTACTGCCGGGATAACCACGTTTTGATAATCTTCTGCTGTCAACTCGCCGATTGCAATGAGTCCCAAAGCATTATCCGGAAGATCTTTCATTAGTTCTATCATATGACTACTCCTTGATTGCACGGTTGATAAAAAGTATAATTACTTGGGTTTTTGATACGTTTTCGGACCGTTTGGCCACTCGGAAATCTTATACCAACTTTCAGGATAACCAACTTCTTTTGCCATATCGCCGGGAGAACTGACATAGCCGTCATCATATCGGGCAACGAGCAGCCAGGCAAATTTCCACCACTCATCAACTACTTGATTTCCCTGGTTTTTGCAATACGTAGTAATGAGCTGGCGAGCTTTTTCTGGATCCGTTTTATAAACCTCAAGGGCTTGTTTATCCATTATATTGATACCATCGAGTTCTGCAAGCTCAATTTCATTTTGCTTATGTTGGATATCTTTGATCATATAATTGTACTTCACTGCAGCCCAATTTGCAAGAAAGTTAAATGCCCACCACGCACTTTCAAAACTTAAGTCAGCCGTATCACAGGTGTAGAAAGGGGGTGATATCTCAGTAACTCCGCAGTAGAATGGAACATAACAGGTGCTCATTGGTTCATCCGGACCAAACCAGAGTATACCCCCGATGGGATCGGGTAGCCAGTCTCGGGCTTGACAGACGTAACTGAAACCGCAACGATAGATCGAGATAGTTCGTTCCCATGCGCCTTTTAGCTTTGCGTTAGGATCACCTGTATCACCCCCGGCATCCATTGGTCCCGGATAGCGGAATGGACACCCGAAGGGTCCCGCAGTTACCCCTTTTGATTGATCAAATTCTGTTCCTTGGTAGTAGTCACGATACAGATCCATCACATCTCGTACATCTAGCTTTTTATCAGGTTTTACTGAGAAGGGATATGCTTTGGTATAGCCATTTTCAACCCACGGAGAGAGATTCATGGAGGGTGCAAGCCTGGATTGAAGTCGCCACACCCTTCGAAGGGAGTAATATGGATGACTGTATTCACCAAGACTTACAGTTTTCAGCCAATCGAGTTTACCATCTTCTGGTTTCCACCAGCCATGCTTCTCGGCAATATCATGAAGGTCCTTGCAATAGAGCATATTCGGATCCTCTGGATCTACTTCACGAATGCGGATTTCATTTGCAGCAACAAATACCTCCCCGTCCGGCACTTTCTTTGCAATCCAGAGTCCGCCTACACCTTCCGGACTTGGGGCCATTTCTATCACCCATCCCTCTTCGGTGTCACCAATAGGCAATGTTTCTCCTGTTCCATAATATCCATAGGTTTCTATGAGATGGCCAATAAGAAGAACTGCCTCTCGGGCTTTTGTACAGCGTTCTGCTGCGACACGACTCAGCTCAGCGCTGTAGAAAATTAGTTTCCCGGGTATCGGATCTGGTTGGATTTTGGTGCCATCAGTACATTCGCCAAACATCAACTGGTGTTCATTCATAATGGCATAACTGCCATCGAAATAGGCATAGGTGTGTTCTACCTGAGGAATTTGTCCCAGAGGAATACTCTGTGGATGGTTGGGATCTTCATACGTTGGACCTCTGTCAGATCCTACATATCTTCGCAGCAGGTAACCGTGATATTCCGGCCTTTCACCGAGTGAAGCGGCATCATAATAGATTGGTCGGAATGTGCCCGGTTCATGATCTGCTGCTGGAACATAAACCAGACGTTGATCAAACAACTCGCTGTCATCAGAATGGGCTACGAAAACAGAACCATCAACTGATGCTCCTTTTGTTACAAGTATAGTCGTGCAGGCTATAAGCGGCAATGTGGAAATAATCAAAATACAAATGGTAATAATTATCATTTTTTTCATAGTATACTCCTTTCAAAAAATTCGTACTCGTTCATTGTCGAATGTGAAAACTACAGGAAGCATAGTTTTATTTAATTTTTTGTCAATTATTTATGGGAAGCAAGTTAGACTGAGAAAAACTATTAGCAAGTGTATTTCAAGGTATTTGTATAATTTTACTATAACCGATGGCCCAGTTACTTCGAATCGTTATAAATTCAAAAGCAGGAGACTGCTTTACAACAAAGAAGCTCCTGCTCTTGCGATATTTGATATTTATTATCTCAGAAACTCTATAATTAATGCGTTGGTTTCCGCCGGTTTTTCCATGCCAATAAGATGACCAGAAGACAGGATTTCGATATCGATATCAGGCACGTTTTCCGCTAATGGTATAACTGTCTGCGGGTCTCCAACAAGCCCATCCTTGTCTCCAAGAATGAGAAGAACAGGGATGTCGATCTCTTTGAGTTGCTCTGGGGTAAATGTATTGGGAGGGGATCCTTTTCTTGTAACTCCGTTCAGCACCAGCCAGAACCACTCCTCGGTCTCTTCCACAACACTCGGGTCATATCCAAGAGCCCAGTGGAACATATTATTTTGGAACGGCTTAAGTGGAAAGAGCTGGTATGCCATAAGTTTTGTGTTCACGCTCGATGTGGCAGGCGTCATTCCCATCGGACCAAGCAGTGTTACAGATTTCACTTCATCGGGTGCGTGCATGGCTCTATTCATGGCAATGAATCCACCAAATGACGCACCGATCACATCATAGGGCTGAGTGATGCCAAGTCCTGCAACGATGTCATCATACATTTGATTTAGCCCTTCTGTGTCAAAGGGGATCGCTTTTTCGTCTGTTGCAATGCTTTTGCCCGGCTCTCCAATGTAATCAACAGCATAAATCCTGCGATCTTTCGCAAGCTCTTCTACATTGTAAAGCCATGACCACGAACCCATACTTGCAGCATGGAACAGCAGAACGGGTGGAGCGTCTTCTGGACCACAGATCACCACGAATGCCTTTCCACCGGCACACTCAACATATTGTGTTTCATACGGCACAGGCCATTTATCCATTTTGTCATCATAGATCCGCTGCAGGTCTGCTTTGAGTTGATCATTTTTGTATAAAGGATATTTGATCGCATCGATGAACGAGAGCATCACAAATCCAAAAAGAAAGACAAGCACAAGAACTGTACGCACAATATACATTATGATCTTTACGTTTTGAGTTTTGAATAAAGCACCGAACAATGGTGAAACAAGGATACATATGAGGAGCAATGGAATTGCAGGAACGACCCTTCCCAATGAAAGGGTTATGATCAACAAGATCAAGAATATTCCACAAAGCACCCAGCCGATAATTGTAGCGGTAAGTGACATACTAAACCTCCTATTTTTGCTATTGAATCTTTATAATTCTACCGGTCAGCACCGGTTTGCCATCGAGAACTACGCTGCAGAAGTAAGTACCACTCTCAACCGACCGTCCTCGATCATCTTTTCCATCCCATTTAATCTCAGCTGTATGTGTTGGCTGGTTGGTGATACTATAGCTTCTCACAACCTGACCCTTGACGTTAAATAGTTTAATGTAAGCAGATCGTGCGGCAAAAGGCGCCGAAAAAGAGATGGATATATCGTCTTTAAAAGGATTTGGATAATTAGTTAATTGGATTGTGTATATTCCTGCTTCATCATCTGTGCCAACATTCAGGGCATCAACCCAAAAAACTTCTGACGGAGCATCCTCAGGTAGAGAGGTATTGAATACAATATCTCCTGTTGTTGCGGTTCCCGAAATGTAGTAGGAAAAATCTTCGGTCAAAGCGGGGAGTGTTGCGGACCACACTCCATTCTTAAGCAGTGCGGGAATTTCCGTATAGTTAGGAGAAGATATGCATCTATAGGAAACTGATGCTCCGGACTGTAAGAATTTCGGATTCAACCTGAATTTTATCTGCGGGTTTGTTCCCGAAGTATATGCCTTCAGTGGATCATGCAGTACGATCAAGGGATTTGTGCTGAAAAGCTCATTGGTAATACAGTGAACAGCGCCCCAATATTGGATGATGAACTCCGAATCTATGGGAATGATTTCATGATACGGCATGCAGTCTGCATAAACCTGCAGGGCTTCAGCGTCGGAATCAAAACCATACAACGGAACAAGCCCCTTGTCATTTATGATAAGCGAATTTGTATAGGTATAATTGATCGTTCCGGCAGGTCCTCCGTAATAATACGGGGGCATTGGAATTCTCTCGACCCGAAACTGCCTTCCATCAAGACTAGAGAGCGTTCCAAGATAGTCTGCAAGATTATTCAGAAGTTCATAATCACCTGGGTAGCTTGCACCAGGATTTTCATATTCACCCACGATGAAAAGCGTGTCATTTAACAGCTTGCAAAACATATCCACATGCCCGGTTCCGTCACCGTTCATCGGTGCGAAGACGACCATTGAGTCTATGCCGAAGAAGGCTTTGAACTCTTGCTTTATCTGGTTTTGGGTATAACCCCCATTATGGTTGTAAATGTTTGTAGAAAAAAATCCCATGCCGTTGCCGTCGGTCAAATGGTTTCCGCCATGATGGATCAGGTTGCTGTGATAAATGGGCAAAGAGAAGAAATCTGCGATGGTATAAGGGATTAGGTCGATGCCATAGTTGCCGCTCCAGATCAAATCATCGATCGCGAACGCTCCTTCATCATGAATGCAGAAGGGTCCATAGTCCCGAATCCACATCCCCATATTGTTCATTGTTGCATCATGAATGAAGTTGACGTTAGGCATATTAACCCCCACTGAGGAAAGATACGTGGTCGCGATGCCCTCATAATATGAATTCGCCACGACCATATACACTTTATAATCATCGGCAACAGCATATGCGATGTCACCGATGATCTCATTTCCCCATCCGGGCCACGCCAGAATGACACCGTCCGATCTGCCGAACTCAGCAGGATTCACTGTTTCATAACCGGGTGGAGGATCTTTGACCTTCTCAATTATTGAATCCCGCGATACAATTGGCGGCTTGTGAACTGCTGGTATTTCTGAAGCCTGAGTCAGGAACGCTGCAAAGAAGAAAACAACGATACATAATAAAAAAATAATAATACGTGGCTTCATTATACCTGCCAATCTGTGATTAGGGTAACAAAAAAAGAGAAATTTAGCGTTTCAACGTCAATAAATCTCTATATGAAATATGCGGTAAGCCAATGCCGCAAAGGTTCTTCAATATCAATATCTTCGATTTTATCAGGATCAAGAGAGCGCTTTTCATACGCTATGGTAACGAGATCGTTAAAGGCAAGGGCTTTTCGATCTTCAGGAACTTTTTCTTGCAGATTGTAAGGATAATTATACTCAGGGGGAAGGATTCTTACGTTGTCAGTATTACATCTGACTGAAATAAGTGCACTCAGTACTGCTTGGTGTAGGAAAATCTTATGCAATACATCAACACACGCAGCTTGCTGGTATTCAGTATCTTGTACGAGTTTTTCAAATAATGAAAGCCATTGTCTGAACAAACATGCAGCCGGATTGACCGCAAACGCATGAGTATTATAATATGCCCGAATCAGCGATTTATCAACAAAGGTTTCGACGTTACTGTCGGTATCTTTAACACTGCATATTTCATAGATCTTTTTCCAGAAAATATCGAGTGGTTCGTTTGCTTGAAGACCGACATTTTTGATGTGCACAGGGCGCACTGCGCAGTCATTTTGTTCTTTTAACAAATATTCGATAGGTGGGTTTACAACCAAACATGCAGGATCAATCCAGATGAGTGTACCTGCTTCCGGGAAGAACTCTTCAGCACGGGCACAGGCAAAAACTTTATCACCATAATAATACCGGTGCAAGTAATCAGGAATATCCAGCATGATGCTTTCTGTCAGGTCATCCTCCAGCTCTTTGCAAGATACCTGTATCGGATTGACATTAAAGATAATGATCGGAAACCGTGCAAGTCTTCCTCCCCACGTACGTATACTTTTAACCAACAATGTCAACCGAGAGAGTTCCTCTGGAGAACGAACCATTGTAATAAAAATCGTTTTAAAATCTGATGTCATTTGAGAAACCTCCTCGTACAGTTTATAATTATAAAGGGACGATGAATCTGCGACCAAATGCTATAAAAAGGGACATAACAAACAGGATAATATCCGCAATTATAAATGGATGCTCAGGACAGTTCAGGTGAAAGATGAAAGCAACGATCATCATCACGGCAAGAATGGCTGCAGCAAGCGGCGTTACCCATTGTGGGACTTCGATTGCAGCACGTACGACCAATCCGACAGCACAAATGAAGAGTAGTACAGAAACGATAATCATCAGGGGACGATTATACATGCCCGAATACTTAAAAGCATGGGAAAATGCCGTAGCAATTATTTTCGTTGCCAGAGTCATTTGCAGAATCCACAACACAATATTCATCTTATCTCCGATTGGTTTTTCACCAAACTTTTTCCCAGCATTGTGATGTAAAGATTTTTTTGAATCCAAGTTTCTGATAGAACTTCTGCCCCGAGCCGACATAAGCAACCTCAGCGCCGAGTTCCTTGCACCTTCGGATGCTTTCAAGAAGTGCTGCTCTTCCAAGCCCCATTCTTCGGAAATTCGGATCAGTTGCGACCGGTTCGACATACACATATTTTTTCTGAGGTACGAACCAGGTTCCCGCAAAGGAAACGAAATCTCCAGATGGTGCTTCGACCACAATCGTAAGTTCTTTGCGAAAGTTGGGACCGGACTGCATTTTCTTTCTCTCTTCTATATCCTCATCTTCTTCAGGCGGTTCTCCTGGATGATTGAATCCGCGCCAGAGCACACGATTGATCTTGTACAGGTCATTGTCGTCAGCCAGACTTTTTATGACAAATCCTTTAGGAACAGTTATTTCAGGAAAAGGATCGGGTATGCTCAGCATGGAAAGAGGACGATCTTCCGCATTTATTCTCATATACCCTTTTGAGGTAACGAGAGAGTTGAGAGCGTCATCAAAATCATTCTCAAACACATGCAGATATGATTTGCCTTCTTTTGTTGAACCCTTCAATGAACGCTCTGCATACTCGAGCATTTCGGGCTTGAGCGCAGTATAGTCAGGATGAATCTGGAAAAATACTTCTCCCAGCCGGGACTCGTAATGAACTACAGCAACTATCTCTCCATTCTCTTGCCATATCCTGATCTTATCCAAAGAATCTTCATCAAGATATGGATGTGTATGCATATACTCCCATGCCGGTTGCAGCCAGTTGCCGTCCCTGTTTTCCGTAAGATAATGAGCGATCAGGAAATCACTGACGCGAGAGAAATCTTCCGGGCAGTATTGATGATGTGTGATTGACATAAAGACCTCTGAAATTCATTTTTAAAAGTGGAAATATTCATACGAACAAATTGTCAATAAATTAAAGAAGAAAAGGCACAAGCCGGAGCCTGTGCCTTCATTTGTTGGTTCATAAAACCTTGTTAACAGCTTGACACCAAATTTTTAAAACTAATTAACAGGTTAAAGAACTGGAACCAAAAAAAGGGATTTTAATAAAAGGAGTCAAGATGAAAAAATATCGTCTTGGAATCGATCTTGGAGCTACCTCACTTGGATGGAGCATCCTAGAGCTAAATGACGACAATTTTCCGATTGGACTTATTAACCTTGGAGTAAGGATTTTTCCGGATGGAAGAGACGCAAAAACAAGTCAACCACTCAATGTAACGAGACGAGAACATCGCGGTGCAAGAAGGAACAGAGATAGATATTTGCAAAGAAGAGCATATCTCATGGATACTTTGATAGAATATGGATTACTACAAGAAGATGAAGAAAAAAGAAAACAACTTCAGCTCATTGATCCATATTTTCTAAGAGCAAAAGCTCTGGATGAAGAAGTTACGATATATGAGATCGGTAGAATAATTTTCCATCTCAATCAACGCAGGGGGTTCAAAAGCAACAGGAAACTAGATAGTGCAGAAAAAGAAACCTCCCGTTTGAAAGAAGCCATCAAAGAACTGCGACAAAAACTGGATGCCCAAAACGCTCGAACACTTGGAGAATATTTATACAATATGAATAAGGATATTCCCCAAAATGAACATCACAAGAAACGACCTGTAAGAATAAGAGACTTTGGAAAATCATATAACTTTTATACTTCAAGAGAGATGTATAAGGAAGAATTCGATTTTATCTGGAAAAGTCAGGTCAGATTTCACGATGAGTTGACAGATGATATTAAAGAACACCTTCGTGATATAATATTTTTTCAGCGTCCGCTTCAGCCGCAACAAAAAGGCAAATGCAGATTTGAGGTGGATGAACCAAGGTGTCCTGTTGCATATCCTCTTTTTCAGCAATTCAGAATTTACCAGGAAGCGAATAATCTGATTTTATTGAATTTCGAGCGAAAAGAACACGAATTAACAAAAGAGCAAAGGGACATTATTATTAAAACGCTTCTCAAACAGAAAACCTCAACATTTAAAAGTCTGAAAAAGAAAATACTAAAAGAAGATCCAGAAGACTATGTATTTAACCTTGAAAGTGAGAAACGAAAAGACCTGAAAGGCGATGAAACATCCCATATTATGAGAAAGGAAGAATGTTTTGGAAAGCAGTGGGATAAACTTTCAAACGATCAACAGGATGAAATCATACGACGTATTATTAATGAAGATAATGATGTCGAAATAGAAAAAACAATGACAACATGGCTTCAAGAGAATTTTGGACTTACGAATGAACAGGCAAACAATATTAAAAATGTCCGATTACCACAGGGCATAGGAAGTCTCAGCAAGAAAGCCATCAATAAATTACTTCCATATTTGAAAGAGGGTTATATATACTCAGATGCTTGTGCAAGAGCAGGATATCATCATTCTGATTTTCGCACTGGAGAAATTTATGACGAGGGAAATCTACCCTACTATGGAAAAATTATGCCACATCATGTTTCGTTTGGGACAAACGATCCAGATGATATAGATGAAATACGTTATGGAAAAATTGCAAATCCAACTGTTCATATTGCACTCAACCAACTGAGAAAGTTAACCAACGCACTGGTAAAAAAATACGGACCTCCAGCTCAGATCGTGATTGAACTGGCACGTGAGCTTAAGCTCGGCAAGAAACGTCTGGATGAAATAAATAGAGACCAGGCAGAAAACAGAAAGCATAATGAAGAAATAGCAGAAGAGCTTGAAAAAATAAGCATTGAAAATACTTATCAAAACAGATTAAAATATAAACTCTGGGAAGAACTGAACCCGGATCCGATAAAACGCTGCTGTCCTTATACTGGAAAACAAATATCAATCAATGAACTATTCACAAACAAATTTGAGATTGAACACATACTTCCTAAATCCAAAACCTTTGATGACCGACCTCTCAATAAAACTGTTTCATACTATCTTGCGAACAAGTTCAAAGGAGAAAGGTCACCTTATGAAGCATTTGGAAACAGTCCGGAAGATTACAATTGGGATGAGATACTAGAAAGAGGTAAAAAGCTCCCACCTAAAAAGCGATGGAGATTTTTTCCTGATGCAATGAAGAATTTCGAAGATCAAGGAGAATTAATTTCCCGACTGCTTACTGATACCCAGTATATGAGCAGAATGGCAAAGGAATATTTGAGTTATATATCCGGACCAAATAATGTGTGGGCTATTCCGGGAGCACTTACTTCAAAGTTCAGAGCAAAATGGGGATTGAACGAACTGCTTTCTGATGATTCGGAAAAAAACCGTGCTGATAACCGGCACCACGCCATCGATGGATTTATTGTAGCGTGTACGGACAGAGCAATGCTACAGAAATTTGCCCGTGCAACAGAAAAATCAAGGGATAGGTTTATCGAAGAAATGCCACCACCCTATGAAGAATTTTCGCACGATGGGATGCAAAAACAAGTAGATGATATTGTTGTATCTTATAAACCGGATCATGGAAATGCGAAGGAAGCTATAAGGCATGACCAAACAGTGGGGCAGCTTCATGATGAAACCGCTTACGGGCTTGTATCCGAAACCGAAGATAAGATAACCCTTTCTGTCCGCAAACCTATTCGTGATTTAACCACGATAAAGAAAATAAATGAGATCGCCGATAATCGGATAAGAGAAACTCTGTTGAATGAAATTGAAAATAATAAAGATAAAAAAATTGAAAACATCTTGGAAGAATTTAGACAAAGAACCGGAACAAAGAGAGTTAAAATACATGTGGAAAAGGACAAAAAAACAGTCGTTCCAATAAGAAACGACAAAGGAGAGAGTTATAAATATTACCTTTCCGGTAATAATTATTGTGCAGACATTTACTGCCCCGATAAAGGAAAGGATGCAGGCAAATGGCAGATAGAAATTATTCCTATGTTCTATGCCCACCAACAGGATTTTGAACCCGAATGGCATAAAAAATATCCGACAGCAAAAAAGATCATGCGCCTGTTCATTAATGATAATGTTGCTTATGAAGAAGATGGGATTAGGATAATTAGAAGAGTAAGAAAAATGACAGGTAAGATAGTATATCTTAGAGAGCTAGATGTGGCTAAAAAAGAAAAGGGTAAAGAGGATATTGGTGAACAGTTCAGACCTACAAAATTACAAGATATGAATGCCAGGAAAGTTGGAATAGATATTCTTGGGAATATTTCCGATCCACGAAGACATGAATATACTAGAGATCAAAACGAATGACATCTTCCTGAGTATTAGTAGAGGTTTTATTGTTGTTAAATGCAAAAGGGAAGAAGTTAGAAAAGAACCGCTTGCTGACATAGACGCGATCATCGTCAGCGGATTCGGCATACGCTATTCACACAATCTCTGTGTTCGGTTATGTGAGATGAATATTCCATTGATACTATGCGGGAAGAATTATATTCCTGTAGGGTATCTTATTTCCCACTGTTCCAACTATGAATTTACCGGCAGGATGAATATTCAGCTCGATGCATCTGAAGCTCTTAAAAAACGTATATGGCAGACGATCATTAAAAAAAAGATCCGAAACCAGAGATGTGTGTTGTTGGATAATGGAGATTATGCAAAAGATTTTGCAAAACTGATCGAAAAAGTTCGATCAGGCGATCCTGATAATATCGAAGCGCAGGCAGCAGTTCGCTATTGGAAAAGAGTATTCGGTAAAGCTTTTAATAGGGATTTTGATGAGCCGGGTATAAACGCATTTCTTAATTTTGGATATGCAATCATAAGAAGCTGCGCAATACGGTATTGTATTGCCTTTGGATTGCTGCCCTCAATAGGATTACATCATCATAACAAACTTAATCCCTACTGCCTTGCGGATGATATTATAGAACCGTATCGTCCGTTTGTTGACAGGAAGATATTTACCATGCACGTAGGGAATGAGGATGAACTCAATCCACTGCATAAAAAAGAGCTGGCTGATCTGTGCAACGAGCGATTCATCATGGACGGCAAAAGATTAACTCTTGAGCATTGCATGAAACAAACAGTGATTTCTCTTGTTCGGTCATTTAAAGAAAAAAAGAACACAATACAATTTCCAGAGTTTTATGATAAGCGGACTTAGACTCATGTGGATGCTTGTAATGTTTGACCTGCCGGTCAAAAAGGACGTGGATAGAAAACGTGCAACAAAATTCCGGAATTATTTATTGGACGAGGGATTCAGCATGAGTCAATATTCTGTGTATATGCGATTTTGCGGAACTCGTGAACGGGTGGACTCATATAAGAATAAAATAAGAGAGCACGTTCCTCCAAGTGGTGATGTTTGTATCTTATGTTTTACTGATAAACAATACGGAAAGATTGAACACTTCTGCAACCGCAAAAAAGAAAAAATGCCCGATAAAACAGGCCAGTACCTATTGTTTGATTAAGAAATCACTCTCTTTTAAATGTAGCAATAGCAGCTAACTAACAAGCGCAAGGCATATTAGAAAGCTGCTATCTTTCAAAACTACAATTTGGTGTCAAGCTGCAACTCCTTCGTCATAATACCTCGCAATGTTCAATCTTTCAAAACTACAATTTGGTGTCAAGCTGCAACATAGTTTTATCTCCGTTTGATGGCCAATCAAATCTTTCAAAACTACAATTTGGTGTCAAGCTGCAACGGATCATGTTTTTGATATGTTTTTTTTCGATCTTTCAAAACTACAATTTGGTGTCAAGCTGCAACCTGATCCACACCGTACAGAGAAAGCGGTAATCTTTCAAAACTACAATTTGGTGTCAAGCTGCAACATAAGAATTACTATACGCTTGCGATGCTTCATCTTTCAAAACTACAATTTGGTGTCAAGCTGCAACATACTTCATCTTCAAATCCCATTTTTCTTTATCTTTCAAAACTACAATTTGGTGTCAAGCTGCAACCGGGGAAATTGAATATTTCAAGAAAAGCACATCTTTCAAAACTACAATTTGGTGTCAAGCTGCAACCATTTTAGTTCCTTTAATTTTTGTTTAGTTATCTTTCAAAACTACAATTTGGTGTCAAGCTGCAAC